>JAFUBJ010000464.1 GCA_017460265.1 Atopobiaceae bacterium
AGAACATGTCGGCCGCCTGGAACAGGCAGTAGTCGGAGGGGCGCACCTTGCGGACCTCGGCCTCGAGCAGCACGTTGAACACGGTGTTGATGAGGTTGGTGATCTCCTTCTGGCCGTTGTCGTAGTAGACGATGATGTGGTCGAAGGACTGGAAGTAGGCAAGGTTGTCCCGCACGAACAGGCCGACCTCGCGTGACATGCGGGTGACGAGGGCGTCGTGGTGCGGGTACTCGCGCTTCTCGAAGACGAACGTCTTGTAGCGGATGTCGCAGATGCGGGCAAAGTCGTACAGGCGGCGGAACAGCCTGCGCCTCTCCGGCACGTCGAGCTGCGAGTAGTCCTCCTCGCGCCGGATGAGCGGCGCGCAGTGGATGGCGTGCCCGTACGAGAAGCCTGCCTCGACGACGCGGCGCTTGAGGTGCTCGATGCGCTCCGATATGTCGTTCGACTGGTCGTGGAAGACGAGCGTGATGAAGTAGTACGGGGCATGCGGCTCATATGGGCCGAAGTCGCCCGACTCGTCGATGAAGATGCTCAGCTCGGACAACTCGAAACTCTCCCTAAAAACAAATGTGGCGGGGAAACAGTCCCCGCCCAAGGGTGGACCAGGGCCTCTCGGCCAGCCCAGCAACTGCATAATACCCTATGCGCGGCTGGTTTGGCAACGGGACGCGGAACGAATCCGGCGAATCCGCAGCAATGGCCCGCAAGGGGCGGCGGGGAGAAGGTCCCCGCCCAAGGGTGGGCGTGCATTACGGCAAACCCAGTGCGCACATCGTACCCCATGCGGGGCGGCTGGGCAACGGCCTCCCCGCATGGACTTCTTGCGATGCTCCTACGCGACCCCGGCCATGGCCTGCTGGGCCTTGGCGGCCTGGAGCATGGCCTCCAGCTGCTCGACGGTGAAGCTGATGCCGGGTGCCGGGAGTCCCGTGGCGGGCGCGGGCTCGTCGTCCAGGTCGAAATCCATGTCGAAGCAGTCCTGCACCTTGGAGACGGCGGCCTTCTTGGCGTCGGGGTCCACGTCGGCGTAGATGTTGAGGGTCATGGACACGCTGGCGTGCCCCAGGTAGCTCGCCACGGTGCGCACGTAGTGAGCGTAGCGAGCGTTGCCGCCCGCGATCATCATGGTGGCGAAGGTGTGGCGCAGGTCGTGGAACGTGCAGCTGACCCCGGTCATCTTGCAGAAGGCCGCGAAGTCCTTGCCGAGCTGGGTGGGGTTGTAGGGGCGGCTGTCCGGCTCCTGGGTGCCCAGGATGTAGGGGTCGCCCGCAAGGCCGAACTCGGCCATGTGGCGGCGCGACTCTGCCCGCATGGCCGTGAGCTGCTGGAAGGTGTGCGCGGTGAGCGGGATGGTGCGGCGGCTGCTCGACGTCTTGGGCTCCTTCTCGTAGAAGCCGCCGTCGGCGTTGCCCAGGGCGTGGCTCACGGTGATGGTGCCGTCGTCGCCCAGGTCGCTCCAGCGCAGGGCGCAGACCTCGCCCCGGCGCATGCCGGTGGTGAGCGCGAGCTCGACCGCCATCCCGAGCGGCTGGGGCTGCGCGGCGCGGGCCAGGCGCATCATGCGGGTGCGGTCCTCGCGGTTGAGCGCGTTGATGGGGGTCTTGACGCGCTTGGGCGGCTTGCAGAAGTCGCAGGGGTTCTTCACGAGCAGGTCCTGCGCCACCGCCCACTTCATGGCCTGCTTGAGCAGGCGGAACGGCTTGGCCACGCTCTTGGGGGCGTAGCCGTCCTTGCTCATCTTGGCCATCCAGTCGTTACCGTGGCGATGGTGACCGACACCAGCTTCTCGCCCCCGATGTAGCGGCAGATGAGCTTGGCCTCGCTGCGGTAGCCGCGCACGGTGGAGGGCACGCTGGTGCCGGACGCCTCCTTGTAGTCGAGGAAGCGGTCCATGAAATCGCGCACGGAGACGCCCGTGGCGAATGCCCCTCCCTTGCGCTCGAGCCCAGGATCAGCTCGTCGCGCTTCCTCTCCGCCTGCTTCCTCGTCTTGGCCTCCACCTTGTGGTAGGTGCGCACCACCTCGCCGGTGAGTGGGTTGCGGTGCGAGAGGGTGACCTCCCACATGCCCTCGGCGCCCCTCTGCCGGATGCTGCGCGTGGTGTAGTTGAGCTCTGCCATGGTCTTTGCCTTCCTTTCCTTCGAGCTCGAAGGCGATTTGGTTGCCACCATGGCTGCCACCATAATTGCCACCAAATTGCCACCAACCCGAAGCTGGGAAGGTTGGAAACGCAGATTTCGGGTGGAAAGGGAGATTGGGAAAACCACAGCCCCAACACATCTATCAGCCGTTTCTGGAAACGGAGAACGTGGTGATTTGAGATGGAACGCCCTCTGGGTCCCTCATAACCTGGAGGTCGTAGGCTCAAATCCTGTCCTTACCTGCGGTGGGCATCGCGTTCC
>JAFUBJ010000465.1 GCA_017460265.1 Atopobiaceae bacterium
CGTTGCCTAGGGTGTACATCTTGCAGAGCGGGGCCGTGCGCCCAGTGTCGGGGAAGTCGTAGGCAAAGCGTCCGCGCGTGAGCGAGGGGCAGCTTGCGGGCTCCACGGCAACAAAGCGCGTGTCGGGACGCGCGCCCGTGAGCTTGTCGCGCATGAAGGGCGCGATGAGGCCGCCCAAGTTGGAGCCACCGCCTGCGCAGCCCACCACCACATCGGGATACTCTCCCAGCTGCTCGAAGGCGGTATCGCACTCAAGACCGATGATGGACTGGTGCAGCAGCACCTGATTGAGCACGCTTCCCAGCTGGTAGCGACCACGGTTCTCGGGCACGTGCAGCGCGCGCTCGACGGCCTCCGAGATGGCCGTTCCCAGCGAGCCCGTGTAGTTGGCGGGGTCCTCCAGCATCTTACGGCCGATCTCGGTCGTGGCGGAGGGACTCGGTGTTCCCTGCGCGCCCATGGGCTCCATCACGGAGCGGCGGACGGGCGTCTGCGCGTAGCTCGCGCGCACCATGAAGACGTCGCACTCAAGGTCGAAGCGCGCTGCCGCCTCCGAGAGGGCGGTGCCCCACTGGCCAGCGCCGGTCTCGGTAGTGATAGTGGAGAGGCCCTGCTGGTAGGCGTAGTAGGCCTGGGCGAGCGCGGAGTTGAGCTTGTGCGAGCCGCTCGTGTTGTTGCCCTCAAACTTGTAGTAGATCTTGGCGGGCGTGCCAAGCGCCTGCTCGAGGTTGTAGGCACGGCAGAGCGGGCTGGGGCGATAGATTTTGTACATCTCGCGGATGCCCTCGGGGATGGGCGTGTAGCGTGTGTCGTCGTCAAGCTCCTGGTGGCAGAGCTCCTCGGCAAAGACGGGCGCGATGTGCGCCACCTCTGCGGGGACTCCGTTGGGCAGGAGCATGCGCCCCGGCTTTGTGGGCATGTCCGCCCGTAGGTTGTAGTAGGTGGTGGGAATCTGGTCTTCGGACAGGTAGATGCGGTAGGGGTCCTTCTCGGCCATGGTCGGCCTCCTTTCTGCGCCCGCGGGCGCTTTGAGGACGGACCTGGCCTTAGGCCATGAAAAAACGCCCATCCTCGACCTATAGGGGGTCTCGAGGACAAGCGTCTACGCGTGCGAATGCACAGACACCTGCGGTGCCACCTCGATTAGCGAGCACGCATGCCCGCTCTCTCTGTGGGAGCCATCACTCCCTGCCCTGTGACGGCGAGCATCCGTCGCGACTTCCACCCCATGACCTGGGGATTCTTCGCGCCCTCAGCGGGTCCATTATGCCTGCCAGCTACTGCTCGGATCTCAGCCACCCGAACTCTCTGTATGCGCCTCGGCAGGTTTTACTTCCGCTTCAAAGGTTTTGGCAACGCTATGCGGTTGTTGGTGATTGAGTCTAGGGGAGCATGTGGTCTTGCGGCAACCGCAAGAAACCTAGTTGTTACCAAACGTCTTGGTCTTTGAATGCATGGAAGTGCGACTCGTTTCTATGAAGAGAATTTGAAACAGAGTCAAAAATAGTAACTAGCTATTTGACTCAGAGTCAAAAAAGGGAATACTTGCACAGCGAAACGATGTCGGAAAAGGAGGAATCAGCTGATGAAACAGCAACGTTGTGAGCAGGACCCACCGTTTATTGTGGTTCATAAGCTGGGCTTAAAGTCGCTGCGCGCCACGGCATACTCAGGAGTGGACCTTGAGGTCATGCAGGGGGGTGCACATGCCTTGTGCGGTGAGGACGGAAGTGGCAAGACCGAGCTTTTGCTCACGATTGCGGGGCGTATGCTCTGCACCGAGGGAACGCTCAAGGTTGCAGGCATCGATGCATCGCACCTTCGTGGGGTCGACAAGCTGCGCAAGCAGGCTGGTCTTGCCTTCTTCGAGCGCATCAACGACGTGGAGCGAGGCCTCAAGGTGAGGACCGTGACATCTGCAGAGCTGAGCCTTGCGGGAAGGCCCTCTGGCCGTGCCGCCACTATGGCGTATCTCGAGCGTTGGGGCCTCTCTGGTGTTAGCGAAAGCACTGTTGACTCGCTTGATGCCTATACCTATGACCTGCTGGGCATTGCGCTCGGCATGGCGGGAGACCCACTCGTGCTTGTGGTAAACGACATCGAGAATGGCCTTACCGAGCATCAAACGGCCAAGCTTGCTGACCTGCTGTGCGATGTGGCTCACGAAACGAAGACCACCGTGGTTTGTGGCGTCACTGACTACGACGTGGCGGCCCTGTTTGACTCGGCAAGCTGTCTCTCTGATGCCGCACGTTCCCAACGTGACGCCTACTGGCGCAAGCATTCAAACGAAAGGGAGGTGGCGTAATATGACCAACCCTCTTCGTGGATTGAGGTTCTCTTTGCTGGACTTCCACTCCGCACGGTCAAACACGGGCCTTAAGATCGCCATGCTCGGCATAGCGCTCATCCCGCTCATCTATGGTGCCCTGTACCTCATGGCTTTCTACGACCCTTACGGCAAGCTTGACACGCTTCCCGTTGCGGTGGTGAATGAGGACGTTCCGACCCGTACGTCGTCAGGTGAGCTTGTAAGTGCGGGAAATGACCTCGTGGACAAACTCAAGGAGTCTGACGCTCTCGACTGGCGTTTTGTGGACGATCCGGCCGAGGCGGAGACAGGGCTTGAGAATGGTACCTATTACAACGTGGTGACCATCCCTGCCGACTTCTCCGAGAAGGTTGCCTCGGCCGATGGCTCCAATCCGGAGCGTGCACATCTCGAGCTGCGCACCAACGATGCCAATAACTACCTCTCGTCCATTCTTGGAGCCTCGGTCATGCGCGTGGTGACGGCCGAGACCAACTATGCCATTGGCGAGAACTACTACGTGCAGATCTTTGACTCCATCAAAGAGACGGGCGATTCGATCAAGGTCGCCTCTGACGGCGCGACCGAATTGGCTGACGGCCTGGCTGACGCGCATGACGGGTCTCAGAAGATCACCGACGGTCTTGTCAGTGCCGAGGACGGCTCGAAGCAGCTTGGCGGCGGGCTTGCCGATGCGCACGACGGATCTGCCGCCATATCGGATGGCCTTGCGAGTGCAAGCGACGGCTCTGCCACGCTTGCCTCGGGCGTTGATGACGCCGCATCGGGCGCCAAGCAGCTTGCCGATGGCACCAAGCAACTCTCCGATGGCGCTCAGGAGGCTAAGCAGGGATCGTCAGCGCTCAGCCAGGGCCTTTCGCAGCTGGTTGACGGATCCTCTGCGCTGACGAATGGCCTTGACGCGACTAAGCAGGGCTCGTCTGCGCTCGCCAGCGGCTTGGGAGATCTCGAGAGTGGCTCCGACCAGCTTGACGCTGGAGTCGGTACTGCAAAGGCAGGGTCCGAGCGGCTAGCGAACGGCTTGGGAGACCTTGAGGAGGGCTCCGACCAGCTGAACGCTGGCGTCGGTGCCGCAAAGGATGGGTCCGCACAGCTTGCTGCGGGACTTGGTTCCCTTCAGGAGGGTTCTGACCAGCTTTCCTCGGGCCTCGCCTCTGTCAAGGATGGTGCCGACGCGCTGAAGGACGGCCTTGACGAGCTCTCCAGCAACACGGGCGCGCTTGTCTCTGGTGCCAATTCCCTCTCTGACGGGCTTGCGTCACTCGATGGTTCGCTTGGTCAGCTTGGCCAGGCAACCTCTGGAGCGCAGCAGTATGCTCAGGGCGCTTCCGACGCACTTGCCGGTGCCTCCCAGATCGTTGCGGCGCTCTCTGCTGGCGACAATCTGACGGAGGAGCAGGTGGCGTTGATCTCTCAGCTAAGCGCCGCCATCTCTGGTGCCCAGGGCGCCGCGGACCAGGCGGCGGGGCTTGCCGGACAGGCGTCGGGCGGCATATCGCAGGCGCAGGGCGGCGTCCAGGAGCTTTCTGCCGGTGCGGCTCAGCTCGCGGGAGGCGCGTCGCAGTTTAGTGACGCGGTGGCTCAGCTTGACGGCGGCGCGGGAAAGCTCGTTGGTGGCCTATCTCAGGTCCAGGCAGGAGCAGACGCACTTGGCTCGGGCATTGCCTCGGCGCATGACGGCGCGTCCCAGCTTGACGCTGGGATCAGCCAGGTCCAGACGGGTGCGGGTGCGCTTGGCATGGGCATTGCCTCGGCGCATGAGGGCGCAAACCAGCTCGACAGCGGCATCGGTCAGGTGCAGGCGGGCGCTACGGCGCTCGGTACGGGCATTGCCTCTGCGCACGAGGGCGCCAACCGTCTTGATGCGGGACTCGGTCAGGTTCAGGCAGGCGCGGGCACGCTCGGCGCGGGGATCACGTCCGCTCGTGACGGCGCTGCCGCGCTCGACGCGGGCGTGGGCCAGCTTGCCGGTGGCCTTGCTCAGGGTGTCGAGGGCTCCCAGAAACTCTCTGACGGCATGGGAAAGCTGTCGGCTGGTGCGGGCACGCTTCGTTCGGGCATTAGCCAGCTTCTTGATGGTTCGCGTACCCTTACCTCAGGCCTCACTGACGCGCAAGACGGTGCTGGAAGCCTGACGAGCGGTATCGATCAGCTTCGCAGCGGCTCTGCGACACTTACGAGCGGCCTTACCGATGCTCGCGATGGATCTCGCGAGCTTGCCGACGGCCTCACCGACGGAGTTGACAAGGTCGCTGACGCCACCAGTGGTGCTGACTCGAAGGCTTCCATGATGAGCCAGCCTGTGGAGCTCGAGCAGTCCCACTTCACTACGGTCGACAACTATGGCTCGGGTTTCGCGCCATACTTCATCGCACTGGGCCTGTGGGTCGGCTCGCTCGTCATGACCTTCATCTTCAAACCGCTCAACGAGCGTCTCATCATTGGTGGCGCAAACCCCGTCGTGGCGGCTTTCGCAGGCCTTTCGCCTTGGCTGATTCTTGGCGCCATCCAGGCCGTGCTGCTTGCCGCGACAATCCAGTTTGCGTGCAAGATCTCCGTCGCTCATCCCGCGCCCTACTACCTGATTACCATCGCGGCGAGCTTCGTCTTCTGCGCCATGGTGCAGGCCATCGCTGCGGTCTTTGGATTCCCGGGCAAGTTTGTGGCGGTCGTGCTGCTCATGCTTCAGCTCACCACGGCAGCGGGAACCTTCCCCATCGAGACCGAGTTCCCCATCTTCCAGGCGTTGAGCCCTTACCTTCCCATGACCTACGTGGTCCGCGCACTTAGGCAGGCCATGGCGGGGGCGGACCTTTCGCTTGTTGGGCAGTCGATTGCTGCGCTAGGAGCCTTCTTCCTCGTTTCGTTTGCGGTTACGAGTCTTGCTGCTTGGCGGCGGCGTCTTGTGACCATGAACGACCTTCATCCGCTCGTCGATCTGTAGGCAGACAACAGCGGCGCAAAAAGTGCCCTTCCCGGATGGTAGAATCGTTGGGACTACCAGACGGGAAGGGCTATTTGTATGGGTCTTCGACAAGAGGAGCATGCCGCCGAGCTATTGGGCGACGTCCGCGCTGCCCACGAGGCCGTTCACGAGGCGGTGAGCAATGCCGTCACGCGTGAAAGGACCCGGATACGTGCGGCGGCCTCTACGCGCAAGAGCGCTCGGACGCGCAAACGCATCATGGAGGCCGCCAGCAACCTCATGACCGAGCGCGGAACGACCGACTTCCAGATGAGCGAGGTTGCGGAGCGCTGCGGCGTTTCAAAGGGTGCGCTCTACTACTACTTTGCAGACCGTGAAGAGCTGGCCGAGGCGGTGTTTGACCAGGTCCTGGAAGACACGATGACTGCCATCGAGCACATTGCAAACGAGGCGCCCACCGCACGGGAGGCGATTGACGGCCTCTGTGCCGAAATGACGCGGCGCTTTGAGGCGGGAAGCCCGCTTGCGCTTGCCGCAACAAACGAGCTTGCGCATTCGCACGGAGAC
>JAFUBJ010000466.1 GCA_017460265.1 Atopobiaceae bacterium
GTCGCGCAGGTCGTCCTCGAAGAGGCTGGGGAAATACTGCTCAAGATCGGTGCCCGCCATAGTCATGCAGGGCAGCACGATGCCTTCTGGGCTTATGTAGACAGAGCTGCGCGTGGCTTCACAGGCGGGCATTTTCATTGCACGCTGCTCGCTCATGTCGTGTTTGGCCCACCGCAAGGGTCCTCGGACAGACGTGTCCCCAGCTCCTTCACACAGGAAGGCGCCCCAGATTTGGATGGCGGTGGGAGCACCATCCTCGAAGTATTGGGGAATGTAGCGCAGGATCTCTTCGAAGAAATCTTCGTCGGATAGTTTGTAGCGCGCGTCTTGCTTTGCCCACTCACCAAGGTCCGTCATGCCGGCGGCCTTTACCATTCCAACACCGAGCGAGGAAAGGTGCAAAACGGTCTCGCGCAGGCAGTCGCGATTCTGACCATGCAGGGTAACCGCCGCCGTTGTGGGAAATCCCGCCTTGTGACAGAGGACGAACGCGCGGTTTGCGGCATCTTCGGCGCCCGTTACGCCGCGCAGCCAATCGTGGTGGCCTACACCGTCGAAGCTTATGTGGAACACGGGGGACAGGGAGCGACGCTTCATGCCATCTATGAGCTCTTGGTTAACCAGTGCTCCGTTCGTATAGATGCCGGAGAGGATCACATTGCGCTTGAGCCCGTAGTCCACGATGTCCCAAAAGTTCGGATGAACGAGCGGCTCGCCGCCCGTAAGCTCCATGGAGTAGATGCCGCAGGCGCTCAGCTGGTCTATCACACGTTGGCATTGCTCAAGGCTCGGCTCGCCGAGCACGGCGTCCGGAGATGACACCATGCAGTGCTTGCAGCGGTAATTGCATTTTCCGGTGATTGACCAGTGCGCCTGTGCGACATAGCGGGCGGGAAAAGCGGCGTATTCCTGGAATGGTGTCAGCCTCTTCCTCTCGTCGGGCGCCAGCTCGACGAGAGCCCCTTCTTTGACAAGCTTTTCAAGCAGTTCGATTTGGTGTTCCGTCAGCTCCTCGACATGCATGCTCGACATGCCGTCAGCGCGCAGGAGCACTTCGTATTGTTCGCGGTTGAAGAATTGCGCGCGCAGCGTACGCTGGTTAAGGAGCCCACAGGGGAGCATCTTCCAGCCACGAAGGGCGTAGTGCTCGGCAAGCACGTAGCTTTTGACATTTGCGTCCACGTTCAGCCCATCCCCTTTGTCAGCTTACCTGCGTAACACCGAAGCTCTGGAAAACCCAATTATGCAGCGTTAGTAATACAGGCATAAGACAGCTGGCATCCCGCATTATATGATTCTTGAACATCAATTATCCTACGATAACTTGGTTATCGCGGCGAGGGGATTCCTTGAGACGGGCGCCGAAGGGGGGTGATGGTTTTGGCCGACCTACTGAACAAGTCCAATGATGATCAGGACAATCCCCAGCGGAATCAGCGCGAGACCGACATAGAGAAGCACCTTGAGGTATCCATCAGACGCACGATATGCCTGTGCGTCCTCTGGCTTTTCCGGGTTGTACCAAATGGTGCAGGCATCGCCGACTCGTTCGGCTTCTGGGCTGTAGTCAAGCGTCTTGAGTTGGTATTCAATGCCATTTACTTGGTAGGTATAGACATGCATGCTTTTTTGGCTGCCCTTTGAGTTGAAGCGCGCTTGGACATCACTCAAGAAACCCTGCGTCTGCGCGGTGCAGCGGGAGTTCTTTTTCTTATTGATCGGGTAGCAGATTACGAGGATGAACCCTACAAACAGGGCTACGATTCCCGCAATTGCCATGGCAGCACTCTCCTTATTTAAATAAGATGTTCCATAAGGAGATACTACCAAATAGGGCTACGAATTGGGTTATGAAACCAATTCTGTTGTCAGATTACCGTTGGCATCCGGCTTCCTCCACGGTTTGGGGATGCTCTCCAAGCCGCGGAGGCTGTTTTCGGGACACCCACAGGGCTTGTTTGCACGCAACTCGGGCAAGGAGAGCCTCTATGGCTCCTTTGGGGCCGGTTGCGTGCAATCACCCGAAGCGCCAACTGGCCTTTTGTCGCCGACGCTGCACACAACCGCCGCAAGGCCGGCCAAAAGGTGCATCACGCTGCAATTGCGTGCAACGGCGTGGTCTGGCTGCTCAAACGTCAGGGGATGGGCACACCTTCTGCCCTATAAGCCCTGTTTTCTATTGATGTCAAGTCTGGCCAAACAGCGCAAACTGATTCATAGCCCTTTTAGCAGGGAAGATGTCGAGTCTGACACTACTTGACGGCAACGGTGTGCGCCTTGTCGATGTCTGCGACCTTGTCGCGGCGCCTCGTGTACTTCTCCTCCATGAACGCATCCGTGGACATCCACGTCTTGACGATGGCCATGGCAAGCACAGGGCCAATGATCTTACCTCCCAGACAGAGCACGTTTGCGTCATTGTGCTGGCGCGAGAGCTCGGCGCACACGGGGTCTTGGCAGACGCAGGCAAAGATGCCGCGCAGCTTGTTGGCAATCATGGCGCTGCCATACCCCACGCCGTCAACAAAGATGCCACGGTCGCAGTCGCCCTTGGCGACAGCCATCGAGGCGGGATACACAAAGTCAGAGAGGTCGCACCCCTCGGTGTCATAGGTGCCAAAGTCGGTGACCTCATGTCCCTCTGATTCGAGCCAAGCCTTGATTTCGTTCTTGAGCGCGGTTCCTGCATGGTCGTTTGCCATGGCGATTCTCATGACGGCCTCCTTTGGACGGTGGGTACCAGCACAGTTCAACTTGTCCCTCATTGTAGATGGCGCATCGAACGGCCCGTAAGAGCGTTTGGTTAGCGGCAATCCCTTGCCGTTCATCCGTGCCTCTAGGCTTTGCAACGGCCCCCGAGCTCTCGGGATTCTTATGGTGATAGGCTCAGGCAAAGGCGAAAGGAGCCAGCATGCCAAGGAAGTCGGTGTTTGACATGGCATTTGCGAGCGTCTACCAGGCGCTCGTGAACAAGGCAGAGCGAAAGGGTCGCACGCGCAAAGAGGTCGACGAGCTGACCTGCTGGCTCACGGGCTATACGGCAGAACAAATCGAGTCCCTCATGTCCTCAGATGCAACCTACGGAGCGTTTCTGGAACAGGCACCGTCATACAATCCGGCCTCCGCACTCATTACGGGCAAAGTGTGCGGCGTACAGGTCGAATCCATCGAGGACCCGCTGACCAAGCGTATGCGTCAGCTCGACAAGCTTGTGGACGAGCTTGCCAAGGGCAGGCCCATGGAGAAGATTCTTCGCTCATGACTGGCTACGGTACGCGTAGCCAAAGTCGATGGGCGGCGCTGTCACCGACAGGTACACGAACTCGTCATTACGGTCGTTGCGCAGCCCGTGTACGTCGCCGTCTTCAAAGCGCACTACGTCACCAAATGCAAAGGCGCGTTCTGTCTCGTGTGCAAGCAGGAGCGTGCCTGACCCCTTGAGCGCGTACCAGATTTGTTCGGAAGAATCATGCCGATGACGTGGCTGACATGCGTGTGTGTCAAGGTGCACCTCGGTGATAGTGACGCGTGTGCTTGACGAGTTTGCTGGTGACAGGAGCTGTCGCGACACAACGCCTGGGTTGGATAGCGTCGCGATGACGTCGTGAGGGATGAATTCCACGAGAGACCCCTTTTTCCTTGTGCTTACCTTACTGCCCCTGGCCGTTCTTTGGTCCTTTTGTCCGCCCTTGCTCGTAGAGCGCAAGCACAAAGGATTCGGGATCGTTGCGACAGGAAATGCAGGTACGTCCCCCGTCAAAGAGACGCTTGTGGGGGCAGTCGCCCACGCATACCGGAAGCCAAACGCATTCATGGCACTCTTTGTCCGGTACGGGGCCGGTGGTGTTGAGGTAGCAGGTCAGCTGGTCTGGATGGGCTGCCGTGCGCAGCGGGTCTGTTGGGTCCCAGTCGTGAGCGGTGCCAAAGCTGTAGCGTGGCTTGTCCACCGCCTCCCAGCATTTCTGCAGATTGCCCAGGTGGTCAATGCCTACGGTCCACAGGCTGTTTGCCCCGCAGAAGTATCCGCGGCCCACCCCAAAGCGCTCCGCCTCATGCTCGGTCTGCGTTTTGGTCACAAGGGACCCTTGGAGCAGATGCATGTGGTTGCTCCGCGTGTTAAACACTTCGTTTTGGAACACTACGGCGGGGTTGTAGTTCAGCTCGTTGCCCGATTCCGTAGCAATTTGCCTCAGGAGCTCTTTGAGCTCACCCTCGTCCTGGTAGTTGTCCTCATGCATGTTGTGGCGGACGTTTACGCGGAAGGGGAGCTTGAGGGAACGCAGGTTGTCAACAATGCGCTCAAACGTTGCACCGCCTCCAACCAGGTGGCGCGTGGCGTCGTGGGAAGCCCCAATGCCGTCGAGGGTAATTTGCGCCTCGTCCACGCGTGCGCGCCCCAGCATGTCGGCGATGTCTTGTGTGAGCAGGTGCCCGTTGGTGATGATGCCCGACTCGTATGTGGCGCCATGACTTTCGGCAAGCTCGATGAGCCGCATGGAAAGCGATTCGATGATGTCAGGCGCAAGCAGGGGCTCGCCACCATACCAGTTGACCTGAAACGTGCGCGCGTTGCTGGCACCAAGCATGCGTTCCGCAAGCGCCACCACATCGTCTTGAACCTCTTGCGACATGAAGCCGGCAAAGTGATCCTCAAAGCAATAGGGGCAGTCAAAGTTGCAACCCAGGGTTGGGCAGATGATGAACCCCACCGTATCGGTGGATCCACACGCCATGCGTCCCATGCTCTCGAGTACGGCACGCTCGTCAAAGTTGCAGATGTACCCAAGGCTCGAGAAGAGCTTGATGGCCGGATGGTCCTCGTCAAACTCCTCAAAAGAAGAAAGAAGCTTCTGGAAGAGCGGCGTAAGCTCAGTGGCGGTGCCTCGGAAGAGATTGGCAACAATAAGCCTATCGCTATCTGGCACTCGTGCGCTCAGGTTATAACGCGAAAGGTGCCAGCCTGCGTCGCCTGCCGTTCTGCCAGACATGTTTATCCCACCAAGAGCTTGACAAGGTACAGCACCAACAGGTGCGCCGGATAGAAGACGTAGAACAGAAGCTTGAGACCGCGGCCTCGTTTGCCGTTATAGAGCGCAATGGGAATGATGCCCAGTATGCTCCAGCGATATATGCCCACGTTTCTTACGAGCGCCAAAAAGGCCGCTCCCGATACATCCCTGATGAAGGGGTCCTGGTCACGTAGCAGGTAGAAGATGAAGACAAGGCCAATGGCCGAGAAGTTGTATTCCGCACCCAGGAAGACCGATCCCACGGCGATAGCGGCGACGGCTCCGATCCCCATGACCAGCCCCTGCGCGCCTTCGTATCGTTCGGCGATGTAGTCAAACAACGTCAAGGCGCCTAGGGCAAGGAAGAAGGTGAACATGATGTTCTGAGAGCTCAGGTCGAGCGTCCCCGTACGTGCAAGGTCGAAGGGTATCTCGCTAATGAGCGCAAAGACACCCATGCGCAGAAGGTAGCTCTGGCGGTCGCGTGTGTGGATGTACCCCTCAGAGACGCAAAAGGCAAAGACCGGCATGGCGATCCTGCCCACCACGCGCATCCATGTTGCAGAGGGAAAGAACAGGTCGCCTACGTGGTCAATGACCATCGAAACGAGGGCAATGAGCTTGAGCGTTGTGCCGTCAAGGATGCGCAGCCCCCCAGGAGCGTGCGTGTCGTTGCGTCGGCTCTGCGCCCTCATGGTGTGCCTTTCTTATTGCCGGAAGCCCGGCGACAACAGCATCTGTTGCTGCCGGGCTTCCTGCCGTGGTGTCTGCTAGATGGTTACCTCGGGAAGGCTGTTGGCCTTACGCCACTCGGCATAGGCGTTGAGCTCCGGCTCGCACATCTTCATAACCGCAGTGGCAACGGCCAGGTCGTCGGCCAAGCCAAGGACGGGGACGTTGTCGGGAATGAGGTCCTTGCCCTTCGCAAGATAGAGGAAGGCTGCCACAAGTGAGGTAACGACCTTGGGCGACACCTCGGCGTACTCCTTGGTGATGTAGCTCTTGACCATCTGGACCATCAGAGGCACGTTGGCAGCGGCTCCCTTGAAGGTGTCGGGCAGGTTCTTGACCTGCTCCTGGAGCTGGGCCAGAAGCTCGTCGACCTCCGTGGGGTCGTTCAAGAGTTCCTGCGCCTGGGCGATGCCGCCTTCGATGGTCTCGCGTGCCTTGTCAAGATTGAACTCCTCCGCCATGTGCGGCTCCCTTCTCTCTGCCCGGCGCGTTGCCAGGCGCTTTACGCTGCTAGTGTAGCGTGCCGTCCGCTTCGAGGGCCTGTCGAATACGCTCGAAGTGCAGAACGGTCGACTCTTCGTTCAGGTGGCAGATGTCATCCCATGTGCAAAGACGGAAGTCAACGGCTTCTCCGTCAACCAGGCGCACGTCGTCCTTCGAAAAGTCAATGCGCACGTGATAGAAGTCAACGATGTAGTTGTCCCCACGCTTGAGATCAACGTTTTCGTAGCTATAGATGGGCAACGGGTTCTGGCTGGCATCAATGCTCAGCCCGACCTCCTCGGGAACCTCTCGCTTGAGCGCGTCGAGCGTCGTCTCTCCGGCACGTACGCCTCCGCCGGGAATCTCCCACCAGCCAGCACCCCAATGCTTGTCAAGGGATCGTTGCGTGACCAGAAGGCGGCCGTCCTTGTCCTCGATGAGCGCGAGGACGTACAGCATGTATTGGCCTTCCTTCAGAAAGGCACCTTCGCGAGGAATGGTGAGCCCGGTGAGGTTTCGGTCACGGTCGTAGACGTCGATCATTTCCTGCATGGAGCGTCTCCGTTCATGGTGAAAGCGATGCAATGAAATGATTGTAAGGCTCCTGCGTGACAGGCTGGTAACGCATAAGACCCCTCGCCGCCAAGGCGTCAACGTCTGCCCAAGCTATGCCAATAAGCCAGCATAGCGCCTGCATAATGGGTGCAAGAGGCTCAGGAGCGCCCTGTGCTGTGCCATACGATGAGGGGAGTGTCTCATGCTGCACGAAGTAAAGTTTGCGTCAAGCAACGGCCGTGACGAGGTGACGGGTTGGATCTATGTTCCTGCCTGTGAGCCAACGGGAATTCTCCAGCTCGTGCATGGCTTTGGCGAGCATTCCCGTCGTTACTTCCACATGATTGTTGCCCTCATGGATGCCGGCTTCATTGTGGCCGCCAACGACCATGTTGGCCATGGCGCTACGGCCATTGCCAACAACACCTGGGGTGACTGGGGCGACGCCGGCCCGCACACCATGATGGAGGACGAGAAGCTCTTCCACGATGTGGTGGTCGAGAAGTATCCCAACCTGCCGTACTTCATGTTTGGCCATTCCATGGGCTCCATGATTGCGCGCGACTTCTCTACCAAGTACGGCGACCTGCTGACTGGCGTGGTGTACTGCGGAACCACCGGTGTCTTCAAGACTACGGCCGAGGCTCGCAAGATGGCCGATGACCTGGTCAAGGCCGGCAAGGCGCACGAGAGCGACCCCGCCGTCACCGCAGCGCTCTTTGGCTGGATGTTCAGCCGCTGTGAGGAGGGCGCAAAGCTCGGCAACGAGTGGATCTGCCATGATCCTTGGGTCCAGAAGGATCACGCGGAGGACCCGTTTGACGCGTTCACGCATCCTACCCACAACATCAGCATGCGCGACTTCATCGACATGATTCTGTGCATCGAGGGCCCGGAGTGGGCCGAGAAGGTGCCGACTGGCCTTCCTATTCTGCTGATTGCTGGCGACCAGGATCCTGTCGGCTGCTTTGGCGAAGGCGTGTACCAGGTTGCCAACTGGCTTACCGATACCGGGCACGACGTGACCACGCAGCTGTGGAGCGGCTATCGTCACGAGATTCACAACTACGACGACATCAAGGACGACGTCGAGGCGACCCTCATTGACTGGCTGCTGATGCAGCTGTAAGCACCTGCGACTGAGACAAAGGGGGTAGCCCCCCGCGTTGCATTGCAACGCGGGGGGGCTACCCCCTTTGTCTCAGGCATCCTATATGAGAATTCTGTTGCAGTGATCAACCTCGTGCTGGATGATCTGCGCGGTCCAGCCAGAGAAGCGCTCCTCGTGCAGCGTCATGCTCGTGTCTTGCCAGCGAAGCAGGATGTCTTGGAAGCGGGTGGTGGTGCGGCGCCCTGGCAGGGAAAGGCAACCCTCTTCAGCCTCGTAAGGCCCGTCCTTCTCGACAATCTCAGGGTTCAGCATGGCCCGCGGCGTTCCGTTGTCATCGATGGCAATGATGCGTTTGCGGATTCCCACCATGTTGGCCATGGCGCTACGGCCATTGCCAACAACA
>JAFUBJ010000467.1 GCA_017460265.1 Atopobiaceae bacterium
AGCGGGTAAGAGGCCGAGATCCTTAGGCCTGTGCTGGGCACCACCACATCATCATTGTCAGGACGCGTAGCTGGCATGAGGGGTTCTGCCCATCCCGTCCCCACAAGCGTTAGGGGTGCCTGCGCGTGCGGGAGGGGCGGCGGAGGGGCTCGGCCTCCGCCGTGGCGCGGCCTCGGCCGCGTGCCCTCATGGCGCCTGACCTGCACACACTCCGCACAAAAGGACAAGCGCCCGCCTTGGTGGCGAGCGCTCCCGACGCGCGATATGTGCGGCCATGGCTACGACTGCCACGCCCCGCGGACGTGGTGGACGCGCACGCGCCCGGCATCGAGGTTGACGCACACGCTCACGACGTCGAAGCGCAAACGCACTGGCATGGGGCCGTCGGACGCGAGCGCACGGCCCACGCAGAGCGCCGCCCCGTGCGCGACGACGTCCCCGTCGATGTGCGACTGGAGGTCGGCGAGCGTCATCTCGAAGCCCTCCACGGGAACGGGCAGCACGGCGACGGTGACGGGAAGGTCGCCCTCCTTCAGGCGCGCTTTCTCTTTGACAAGTGCATCATCAAGCGCGAGTACGCAGGTGGCGACACTGAGGGCAGATGGAGCCTCAAGGAACTTCAGCGCACTTCCAAGAAGGGACATCACTATCGCAATACCCGCTTCAAGCAGCGTTGGCGCGAGCGTGGGACCACCTCGGACAGGACCAACCGCGAGGTGTTGATGCTGGAGTCGTGTCTGCGCGTCTCCTATACCTCCCCGAAGGTCATGCACTGGATTACGGAGCTGCTTTGCGCACTCGTGGCTGAGCCAGACCTTTCGTGGTCCTATCGCTTTGCCAGCTTCGTGAACGATTACGCGAGGAAGGCTGTGCAAGAGTGGCTTGTCGCGGGCGACTCCGCGCAGGGCGTCAACACGCCGCATGTCGTGCTCAATTATCTTGACTATCTGCTTTGGAGAGGCGCTCGGAAGGATGACTTTGACTTCGAGTTTCGCACTTCTGTCGAGCATTGGTATCCGCAGAATCCCTCCGATGACACCTTCGTGCGTTGGGGTGAAGTGGACCGGTTCGGCAACCTATGTCTGGTGCAGCGTAACGTCAACTCGAAGTTCTCGAACCTCAACCCCGTGGCAAAGAAGTCGACGTACCAGGAGATGATTGCAGGTGGAAGCCTGAAGCTGCGCGAGATGGCGCAGCTTACGGACGGCGTCGACAGCTGGAAGGGTGGCGTCTGCCAGCGGCATGAGGAGGAGATGCTTGCGCTGTTGCGGGAAGCCTGCGGGGTCGACGTCCTGGTGGAAGCTGACTGATTGCGTGGCTTGGCTGTGCATAGCCTCTCATCGTCTATCGTTTTGAACTAGCACCATCCCACCCACCGAAAGGCCCTCCATGTCCCTCCTCGGTTACATTCGCGGCGAGCAGCCCGGATACTTCAAGACCATCGCCGTCCAGCGTGCCGAGGGCGTCGGCGGCCTGGGGGAGTACCTGACCGAGTACGCGCTGGAGCACGGGGTACTGCCCGGGCGCAGGGCCGTCTTCCGCAACGTGCTGGTGCCGCGCTCCACCGGGCCCACGGGCGAGTCCGAGGTCGACGTGCTCCTGCTGCACGAGACGGGCATCTACGTGTTCGAGTCCAAGAACTACGGCGGCTGGATCTTCGGCAGCGCGGAGCAGCGGCAGTGGACGCAGGTGCTCGAGCACGGCCACAAGGAGCGCTTCTACAACCCGGTGCTGCAGAACCGCGCGCACGTCAGGGCGCTCGCGGCGCGCCTGGCGCTGCCCGAGGACGCCTTTCGCTCCTACATCGTCTTCTCGGAGCGCTGCGAGCTGCGCAAGGTGCCGGACGACACGGATGCCTTCCTCATCTGCCGGCGGCAGAACCTGCTCAAGGTGCTGCGCAAGGACATCAAGGCGCGTGGACGGCGGTTTGCTGACGAAGAATTCGACCGGCTGAGCGCTCGCATCGGCGAGCTGCATGAGGCTTCGACCGACGAGGCAAAGGCCGTCCACGTGGAGCAGGCGCAGCGCGTGCTGGCGGGTGAGGTCTGCCCGCGCTGCGGGGGAGAGGTGGTGCGCCGAAAGGGCCGCTATGGCGAGTTCTATGGCTGCAGCAACTATCCGCGGTGCACGTTCACGCGCAAGGTGTGAGGGACGCATCACGTATCCGACAAGAACGCTCCCACAATTGTCGGAAACGAATCATCCGCGACGGACGTACTTCGGCTTTGGCTTTTTTTCTGCATGATATTCGTCATCGTGCAACAAAGCAGCCAGCTGCGTCCGGAAACGGCATGGTATTTGCGTTCGTGCAACGCTCTTTCAGGCCTCGTGACATCTGGGTCGTACAGAGGTGTTGCAGGAAGCCAAATACCATGCCGAAACCGCTACGGGCTTGGGCTCCTGTTGCAGGAAGCCAAATAGCATGCCGAAAGATAAAAGGGCGTCGGCTATCACCCATGAAGGATACGCGCGTCGCCGCCCGTAGCGAAGAGCTCCGGGCGGGTAACTATACCCGGACGTCGGATTGGTGACCCCCGCTCCATGTGCATGCTGCTCGAAGCGGGTAAAAGGAGCGATTCTACGGTGTTTGTGGAGTTCATGCTCGAGGTGATTCGGGACGCGCTTGTCGACGTGAAGGCACAACAATCCGCTCAAGACGCAGCCAGAGGCGAGTTCGCAACAACCGATGGCAACCGATAGCAACCGATAGAGAAGCAAGCATCATCGCGTTTGTCACGCAACGCAGACAAGCTTCCATAGCGGATATCGCGGAGTTTCTTGGGCTGAGCAAGGATCGCAGCCGTGCGCTTGTCTGCGACCTCGTGGATCGGGGACTGCTTTCCAAGCATGGCAACGGACGCTACACGTACTACACTCCGCTTTAAATCGACCTGATTGCGCTTCAGGCGCGTGGAGACCGGAGAGATGCTGCCGACCGTCAGGACCTTCGGCATGATTGCACGTGGGCTAGGCGATGGCCTGGTCATATAGTTCATGACGAGGCGTTAAGATGACGGGGATGGCACTTGCCTGAACTGACGTCACGTTTCCAACAAGAACGGCCCTCAGGATGTCGGAAACACGACACCCACGTTACGTTTCCGACAAGAACGGCCCCGCGACTGTCTGAAACGCGACAACCGATGGGTGTCCTTTGTTGCTCATGGTGCGGAAGAGGGCCTTTCGCCTCACGTCCGCTGGCGCCGCAAGGGGCCATCCTTGGTGGTGCTCGGTTTGGAAATGTCCTAAAGTGAGATGGAACACGCAAAACCACGTATCATAAGCTGAAAGTGCATTGATTGTTGTCGCGTGTGAAGGAGCAGCAATGGGAATTGACGAGCACAAGGACGTGACGAACGGCATCGAGTTTGACAGCGGGGAGCTGGAAGGGATTGCCGGCGGGGCCGATCCAGAGACCATGACCCTCGCAGAGCTCAATGATCTCATTGACCATTTTGCGGAGTTCAACGTACGGTATCAGATCGAGATCGACGAGCATTATGGTCTCAATGGCGCCCAAGGTGGCTTGGAGGCAACGCAAAACGCCGTCGACGAGCTCTTGGAAATCAGGAAGCGCAGGTTTGGAGTCTAGGCGCACTAAGGAGGCAGCCATGGCTGATGAAGCTGCAACCCCCACGCTTACCGCAGCCGATGCCCAGGCGGCAATGCAGGAGCTGCTGGATCAGGAGCACCTGCTCCGCTACGGTTGCTTTGGCTCCGACGAGGCCTTTGAGCTGGGCAGCATTGCCCGCTCGCTTGTCCCCGCATTTGACAGCGGCTACAGCGTGACCATCACGCGCGAGCGCGACGGCGTGCGCGTGTTCCAGTGGGTTTCCGACGACAAGGACGAGCGCAACCTGCTCTTTGCCGACGGCAAGCGCCATGCGGCTCTCAAGGCGGGTCACGCCAGCCCGTGGGCGCAGCTTGAGGCCACGGTCGCCGGCGACGCCGGCACCGTGTGGGCCAATGTGCCCGAGGAGGTTCCCGCGTGCGGTGCCTTCCCCATCCGCGTGGGCGACGAATGGGTGGCGACCCTTGCCGTGAGCGGCCTTTCCGACGGCCTTGACCACGAGGTCATTCTGCGTGCGCTCGAGCGGGCGCTGGGCGTGACGGTCCCGCGCTGGGACGCGCCCGTGGCGTAAGCTGCAAGCAACAATCGAAGGGCGGCCCGTACGGATCTCCGCACGGGCCGCTCCGTCTTTCCAGACTTAACGCGCCGCTCTGCGTACGCCCTAAGCCTCCGGGTCCACGTCGATGATGACCTTCATGACCTGCTCGCGGTTATCGTCTATCCAGCGATAGGCGTCCAGATAGTCGCCAAAGGCAAAGTGGCGCGTCTGCAGCGGCGCGAGCTTGATTTGACGATGGCGCGATTTTGCAATAGGGGTAGCTATGGCCCATGCGAACAGCATCAGAGAGAGAAATCGCAACGATATCTATCGCTTGCTCTACCAACATTCCGGCGTCTCTAAACAACTGCTTGCTGACGAGTTGGGTCTGAGCCTGCCAACAGTGTCGCACAACCTAGAGTCGCTTATCGACGCAGGATTGGTGGCCAAGGACGGCACGTTCTCGTCAACAGGCGGCCGGCCTGTGACGGTGTACCGCTGTGTGTCCGATGCCCGCCATGCGCTGGGTGTTGAGGTGACGGCTCATCACGTGCACATGGCGGTCATAGATCTTTCCGGCTCTGTCATGGCCCGTCGCGAGGCGCGGCTCTCTTTCTCGGCCAATGCCGCTTACCTTGACGAGTTGGGCGAGCTTGTGCGTGGCTTCTATGGGGAGCTTGGTCTTGATGAGGCAAAGCTTTTGGGCACCACGGTGTCTATCCAGGCAATCGTTTCGCAAGATGGGGAGGAGGTTGCCTTCAGCACGCTTTTGGGCGACGCGCACGTGCGGCGCGCAGACTTTGCCAAGCGTCTACCGGGGCCAGTGTTTCTTGTGCACGATGCCGAGGCCGCAGGTTATGCCGAGCTCTGACACCGTCCTGACCTGCGAAACGTTCTCTACCTCTCGCTTAACCAACGCCTGGGAAGCGCCATGGCGGTGGGCGGCCAGCTTGCGAGGACGGCGGGGCTGGGCGCTGGTGTGGTGGAGCACATTACGCTGGTTCCCGGGGGGAGCGTTGTGCTATTGCGGCAATCGCGGCTGTGCCGACACCGTGCTGGGCGCGCGCGTGCTGGAACAGGCGTGTGGATGCTCGCTTGAGGAGGTCTTTGAGCGCCTAGGCGCGGGCGATGATGCTGCCGCGCAGACGTTGAGCCGGTATCTTGATGCCTTGGCTGAGCTCATCTATGACGTGCGCATGGTGACGGGATGCGACGTGGTGCTTGGTGGAGAGCTTTCTCGCCTGTTGCGGGACGAGGACATTGCGCGAGTGCGGAGTCTTGTGCGCGAGCGCGGTACGCTGGGGCGCGTGGGATTCCGCCTGTTCAGGGGCCACTACGGGGCTGAGGCTGCAGTGGTGGGCGCGGGACTTCTGCGCGTGAGCTCCTGGCTTGAAGGCTTTGGCATCGTTCGATGACATACACAGACGTTATGACAAGATACAAAT
>JAFUBJ010000468.1 GCA_017460265.1 Atopobiaceae bacterium
GAGGCGCTTCCTGCGCGCCACGCCATACGAGCGCTGGCTCATGTGGCTGCTGGTGAACCGCATCGTCGACATCGACAGGAGGCATCGTGATCGAGCTGTATGACCACCAGAGGACCGCGCTCAACCTGCTCAGGCTGAACGACGGGTTCGCCCTGTTCATGGAGCAGGGCACGGGCAAGACCTTCCCGGTGCTCTTCCGCATGGCCGAGCTTGCCGGGCAGGGACGGATCGAGTCGGCGCTGATCGTCGCGCCGAAGGCGGTCTGCGAGTCGTGGAGGGACAAGATTCGCCTGCTCTCCGACGCGCAGCGGGAGCAGCTCGCGTGCATAGAGCTGAGGATCGTCTCGTACGACATGGTCTGGCGTCGCAAGGAGTACCTCGACGCGGTCTGGGACATGGTGGTGCTCGACGAGAGCCACTACGTCAAGTCCCCGAGCGCCAAGCGGACCAAGGCCTGCCAGAAGATCTGCTCGATGGCCTACTACCGTTACATCCTGACCGGCACGCCGACGAGCAACGGGCAGCTGTGCAACCTCTGGTCGCAGTTCTCGTGCGTGGACCCCA
This sequence comes from Atopobiaceae bacterium, assembly GCA_017460265.1. GTDB lineage: Bacteria > Actinomycetota > Coriobacteriia > Coriobacteriales > Atopobiaceae > UBA1367. The sequence continues at coordinate 565 of JAFUBJ010000468.1, forward strand.
CCGTCGTGCGCGGGCACGTCTACCCGAAGTGCCTCGGCGGCGACTCCTACTACAAGTGGATCGAGCGGGTCGCCTACATGGACCCGTGGCACAAGCCGTACAAGTACAAGGACGTCGCTGCGCTTCAGGACGTCATGGGCGACTGGTCCTACCGCATCACCAAGGACGAGTGCCTGGACCTTCCCGAGCGCCTGCCAGACGTGATCCTGCACTGCGACCTCCCCAGCAGAACCAAGAAGGCCTATCGCGAGATGGCGAGGCATTCGGCGATTGTCGAGCTTGACACCCTTGCGGGCAACTCACTCACACGGTCGCTTCGCCTCAGGCAGCTCGCCTCGGGCTTCCTCGACACGGAGAACGGCGAGCGCGTCGAGTACCCCAACCCAAAGCTGGTCGCGCTTCGCGGCCTGCTGACGGACTGGGAGGGCAAGGTCGTCGTGTTCTGCGACTTCCGACACAGCATCGACGCCGTGAGCGGCTTGTTCGACGAGATGGGGATGGGTCACGTCATCCTCGACGGCAGGCAGCAGGACAAGGGCGTCTGGCGTCGGTTCCAGGAGGACCCCGAGGTCAGGGCGATCATCTGCCAGTACCAGAGCGGAAGCGCGGGCATCGACCTGTACGCAGCCGACACCATCGTGTTCTTCGAGCCGTCCCTCAGCTCCAACCTCACGGAGCAGGCGAGGGACCGCATCCATCGAATCGGGCAGCGTCACGCGTGCAGCTACTACTGGCTGCTCGTGGGCGGAACCATCGAGCACGCCATCTACAAGGCGCTCCTCGGCTACGCCGATTTCTCCGACGCGCTCTTCACCAGATACATCGAGACCTATTGCAGGAGGGAGAGGCTTCTGTAATGAACGTGAAACTGATCAAGGCTATGCAGCGGTGCTGCGCCGCTGCCGACGGCGGTCGGCTCGGACAGCCCACGCTCGTGCACGGCGAGCTTTGCGCGACCGACAAGATCGTCGCCGTCCGCTACCGCGAGAGCGACTGGGACCGCGACCAGATGCCGCGCGTGCCGTGGCAGCTCTGGGCGCACGAGATCGAGGTGGAGGGCATCAAGCCCAGCACCAAGATTGGCGTGTCGCCCGAGGGCTTCGTCATCCCCAAGGGGAAGAGCCACGGGTACCCCGACCACGAGTATCCGGACCTCGCCAACCTGTGGGAGACGCTCCTGCGCAACCCCAAAGACTGGAAGCTCGACTACGACCCCAAGCAGGTGAGAAGGGTCCTGGCCGTGTTCGAGGCCGCAGGCGCCAACGTCTCGTTCCACGACACCGGTTCGGTGCTCCACATGAGCGGCTGGAACAACAAGACCCTCGCGAGCGTCGAGGCGCTCGTCTGCGGGTGCCGCCGATGAGCGCCGAGAGGTCCAAGAGGCCGAAGCCCATGACGAACGAGGAGTTCTTCTTCGGCGGCACCGGAGGGAGCCACCGCTTCAAGGAGTTCGCCGACAACGTCAGCTGCGGCAGGTGCCTCGTCGAGCAGGAGTGCGACCGAAACCCGCGTGCCTACAAGTATCCGGGCAGCTGGCAGTGCAGCTCCTCCAAGAGGCGCTGGCTCCGCCTGCGCGCGAAGCTCGGACCGGAGCAGGCGAAGTGGAGGGAGGGCAGATGCGGAACCCTCTGACATGCCCCCACGCCACAGAGAGGCGCGTCGACTCGCACGTGCTGTGCGACCTCAGGGAGACCCCGACGTGGGTGACCTGCCAGACGAGCCTCTGCGGCGAGCCTCCCGCGTGCGCCTTCGAGGAGCCTGACAACTCGCCCGAGGCGGTCGCCCGCAGGC
>JAFUBJ010000469.1 GCA_017460265.1 Atopobiaceae bacterium
CATGCGCAGATGCTGCCGTACTCTCGCATGCGCACTACGACCACGCCGACGGCATGCCCGCTTTCTTTGATCACAACGCTGGCGCCCCGCTCTACCTGAGCGCCGCCTGTGCCGAGAACTGCTGGTCGACCAAAGGTGGTACCACCGACGCTCACTACATCGGTATTCGAGAAGGACTGCTTGAGCAGTATGCCAGCCGGTTCGTTCGCGTTCCGGTGGACAGGGTCACGACGGTCGCCCCTGGCGTGCACCTCGTGCCACACACCACGCCAAACCTTGACGACGCAGGACGTCAGGCAGGCATGCTTCTGCGCGAGGGTGAAACCTGGTGCCCAGATGGCTTTTCGCATGAGTTGAGCCTGGTCGTCGAAGTAGGTGGCGGTCCAGATGCACCGCTCGCCATCTTCAACAGCTGCTCTCATGCGGGATTGCCCACCATCTTGGCAGAGGTGCAGCGCGCTTTCCCAGGCAGGCACATTGTTGCCTACGTCGGCGGGCTTCACCTCGTACGATCGAGCGACGAGGACATCCTGCAGGTGGCACGCATCGTCAAATCCGCGGGCATCGAACGTCTCTATACCGGCCACTGCACGGGTGTGCCCGCGATAGAGCTGCTCTCCCGCGAGCTGCCAGGCAAAGTGCTTTCGCTGTATCCGGGGCTCACATTCTCGCTCGCAGGAGTGTGACAGGAAGGGCTGGCCGTCAAAAGGGTAGTCAGTCCATTTGGCGTGTTTGGGCACAAGACACTCAGAGCAGTTTGGCATCCATCCGCCTGCACAGCTCAAGAGGCGTTCCCGTAGCCACTCGCGCCTTGCGCGCCAGCTGCGCGTCCGAGGTCACGAGGTAGTCTGCCTGCACACGGTCCGCCGCGGCAAGCACGAAGTCGTCCTCCAGGTCCTCATGGACGTTGCGATACTTGAGGGCAAGCCACACGTCAGACTCGTCGGTTCCCACCGCCGCCGCCAGTTCGTGCATGTCTTGCACGCAATCCCATGCGTGGTCACGACAAGCACGGGCACGCTCTTCTGCAGTGCCTTGCCGAGATGCGCCCAGCCAGCGCTTTGCCTCTAGGCGTACCTTGTAGAACACGTCACCCATGATCCGCGCCGGGTAGAGCAGCACCACATCTCGTCCTGCCGGGTCATCATACGATGCCGTGGCACGCAAGAAGTCCCATGCCGCACTGTGCCCAGGATTGCTGGGAATAAATAGGTCGAGCCACACGTTGGTGTCAAGCAGGAGCTTGAGAGGACGGCCGCTCATTGCATCGCCCCCGCCCTATGCTCGATATAGTCTTCCCAGGCAAGCTCGTCCCACGCCTCGTCGTCCAAGGCAGGCAACGCGGCTGGATCGACACCGTTTGTCCCACCTAGCGAGCCATAGCGCTCTGCCATGCGACTGACAAGCTCCTGCCGCTTGGCACGACGTTCCTTTCGGGCGACATCGGCTTGTGTAATGCCCAGCGCTGCTAGGACCTGTTCGCGCTTCTCACCCCGCGCGCCGACAGCCTCCCACAGCGCCCTCACCACCTCACTTGGAGAGAGCCCAACCTCAGCCAAGGCCTCGTCTCCGGCATCCTTGACCGCAGCATTCATGCGAACGTTTACCTGCCCCTGGGCGCGAGACTTGCTCCTGTTCGTTTCCCCACTCAACACCGCCGTTGCCATGTAGCCTCCATCTGCTTTACGTAAAGCAGATTATAGCATTGAGAATACTCACTTGTGCGAAATTGTTCGCATCATTCCAAGGGAGTCAATCTTCAACGAGCTTTTTACCTGCTATTTTGTGCAACCCTTCAATTGCCCGCCTCAAAGATCCTTTGCACCGCAGCACGCCGCGGCCAGATCGCAACCCAGCTCATACACACGGCGAGCACTCCGCACGCCGTCATGCACCAACGATAGTCCAACACCTCGCCGAGCGCACCCACCGCCACGGCAAGCGTGCTTCCCACCGCCATCATAAGTGCGCCCTGGAAGGCATTCACGCGCGAGCGCATGCGTTCGGGAATGTAGCGCTGCATGGTGGCCTCGCGCATGATGGAGCTGTTGCCGCCCAGAAATCCGCAGAGCGTGCGGTTAGCCAGCATGAGCGGATACGGAAGCCAGAGCAGGCACGCGTCCATCAAGTCGTACACCTGGTACACGGCAAACGTGAACGGAAAGCGCTTCTTGCGCGGAACCTTCACGCGGTACTGAACGGCGCTTCCCACCGTGCGACCGATGAATTCCGCCGCAGAGAAGAATGCATACAGACCTGCGGACACCCCAGGTGCCGTACGGAAGAACGCGATGAGGATGGACTCGTAGCCCATGTACAGGCCGTTGCTCACCGACATGTAGGCAAACATGGCCTTGAGGCCGTCCTCGTTGGCAAGGTAGCCCATCGTGTCGCGCAGGTCGCGCGCCCAGCTGCGCAGCGTGTAGGCCTCCTCATGCTCGCGCTCGTGCTCCTGCACGTGGACGAGGCTCTCAATGAGGGCCGCAGCGGCGGCGCACGCGCCCTCTACCAGCAGCAACCGCGGCACGCCCACCGTGTCGAGGAGCACTGCCGCAAAGGGCGCCATCACCACCGAGAGCGTGGTGTAGAGCATGGACGAAACGGCATATCCCTGCTGCTCAGCGCCCTCGGGAATGACCTCGGGATAGATGCTCACCCAGGCAAGCTCGTCCACCGCCCCAAGGCAGGCAATGGCAAGCGATACACAAAGGTAGCCTACGTACGAGAAGGCGTGTCGCAGCAGCCACAGGCCTAGAAGCGCGTACGCGAGACCGTTGACGAGGTCTCCCGCCACGAGGAACGCCTTGCGCGGCATCCGGTCCATAATCGGCGCGATGGCGAGCGGCACGAAGACATG
>JAFUBJ010000470.1 GCA_017460265.1 Atopobiaceae bacterium
CCTCGACGCCGCTCACGAGATTGGCTACCCCGTCATGGTGCGCCCACGCGACGTGCTGGGCGGCCGCGGCATGGAGGTTGTCTACGACGACGACCACATGCGCGCCTACATGGCCGCAGCCATCGGCGTCACGCCCGACCGTCCCATCCTCATCGACCGCTACCTGCAACACGCGCTGGAATGCGAGGCTGACGCCATCTGCGATGGTCTGCACGCCTACGTCCCGGCCGTCATGGAGCACGTCGAGCTGGCTGGCGTCCACTCCGGTGACTCCGCCTGCGTGCTTCCCTCGGTCACCATCTCTGACGAGCAGCTGGCCACCATCAAGGAGTACACGCGCCGCATTGCGCAGGAGATGCACGTCGTGGGCCTGATGAACATCCAGTACGCCATCGAGAACGGCGTGGTGTACTGCATCGAGGCCAACCCGCGCGCAAGCCGTACGGTGCCGCTGGTGTCCAAGGTCTGCGGCATCCAAATGGTGCAGATCGCGACCGACGCCATCACCGGCGAGCTCACGGGCCGTCCGTCGCCGGTCGCGGGACTGAAGGAGGCCAGCTACGCCATCTACGGCGTGAAGGAGGCCGTGCTCCCGTTCTCGATGTTCCCCGAGGTAGACCCCATCCTCGGCCCCGAGATGCGCTCCACCGGCGAGGTGCTGGGCCTGGCTCCCACCTTTGGCGAGGCCTTCGTCAAGAGCCAGGAGGCCACCGGCATGCCGCTCGCCAACGCGGGCAACGTGCTGATGTCCATCTCCGACAAGACCAAGGACGAGCTGGCCGAGGTCGCGCAGATGTACATTGACGCGGGCTTCCAGATCATCGCCACGCGCGGCACCGCAGCCTACCTCGCCGAGCACGACATCCCGGCGACGGTCATCTTCAAGCAGCGCGAGGGGCGTCCCAACATCACCGACGCCATCAAGAACGGCCAGATCGACCTCATCATCAACACCCCGCAGGGTGACGGTGGCTCGGCCACGGATGGCTCGTACATCCGCAAGGAGTCCATCCGCGCGCACATCCCGTTCATGACCACGATGGCTGCGGCCAAGGCGGCAGCCATCGGCGTCAAGACCATGCGCTCCACCGAGGGCTCTGGCGTGAACGCCCTGCAGGACATCCACGCACAGATCAAGTAGCTGCCAGACGCATAGCATAAAGGCTGGCGATGCCCGCCCTTCCCGCTAGGAGGGCGGGCATTCTCTTGCAAGCAGGACAAAGCCTGGGACGCCTTTCGCCCCATCCCGTATAAGTATGTGATAGTGATTACTCACCTTACGAGAGGAGACCATCATGAGTGACAAAGAGAAGAACAGGGAAACTGAGATTCCCGACTCGGAGCTCGACACCATTGCGGGCGGCATCACCTCGGCGCGGCTCAACGAGCTTGCCATCCCCCTGTTCAAGAAGGGCTTCACCGCATCCGACGTCTACACCGAGCTGGTCGAGAGTGGCCTCATGGGTGAGGACGAGCAGGTCGTGGACTCAAAACTGCGGATGAACGATTATCTGAACGAGCTGATGGAACAGTACATGGCCTAAGGGCCTCCTACAAAACAAGCCATAACAGACGTCGGGCGCCCCGAGGGATTTCCCTTGGGGCGCCCGATCATTTCCGCTGTGAAGAAAGCCTACTTGACGGTGACGCTCTCAAGCATTGCCCTCACGGTATCGCTGGTGCGCTGGACTGTGCCCTCGCTGCGGTCCACCACAAGAAGGTCCACGAAGTGACCGTTCACGCTGCCCAGCCACTCCGCGATCTCGTTTCCCGTGGAGGTGGAGGTCAGGTATCCCTTGAGCTCGACGCCACCCACCGTGATGGGATCGGCAGCCTCCACGCTGGTGATGTAGTCGGACACCTGGGGCTCCTCGAAGGGCTCGGGGAACTCTGCCGCCTGATAGACCATCACAAGGGCTATGGTTCCGGTGGCGTCGTCCACCACGTCAAAGCCCTTGGCAAGGTACGCCTCGCCCATCTCGACGTTTGCGTCCTCCTCGGCAAGTCCTTCGGGATCGGTGGTCCAGCCCGGTGCAACTGACATGGTAAGGTAGCTCGTCTCGAACGGGGTAAAGCCCTCGGGAGTGGCGGAGGCCTCTTCGGGCTCCGCCTCCTCGGCCGTCTTCTCCTCGATTACCGAGGTGACCTGCTCCTGGACGGTGGACCCCTCCTCAGCCTGCGCGTCGGCGGCAGGCTCCTTCTTTCCGCATCCCGTAAGCGCAAGCACGAGCGCCAGCGCCGCGACACCCATGGCCGTAGAGGCCTTGACGAGCTTCTTCATGGTTCCTCCCTTGGCAATCGGATGAATCTCACTTTATACGAAGATTTGGGAACTGCCTATGCTACATGGCTTTTTTATCAACCATAAGTCCGGCGGCGCAAAACGCGAGCGCGAGGGCGGCCGTCCCCAGGGCACATGTGACGCCGCCGTCTCCTGTCTTGGGAAGAGCGCTCCTCTTCGTTTTGTCCGAGCGTTTCCTTTGGGACGTATCGTCTGCGCGCGAATCGTCTGGTTTGTCGGAGGGGTCTTCCTCTGGATTGGGAGCCAGCTTGGCGTTGGGCACCGCAAGGGACGACTCGCCGTCAACCAAAACAGCATACGTGGTGGTGGTCAGGTAGGTGTGGTCGACAAGTTCCTCACGTGAGGCGGCCGAGACCGTAACCTCGTGCGGCGTGGCATCAGCCTCGTAGCCTTCAGGCGCACGCACCTCTCTCAGCACCCATGTTGCATCGTCTCCAGGAACAGGCAACGCCTGCTCAAGTGCCTCGTTCCCTGTTGAGAGCTTGTAGCTTCCGGCCTCGAATGTGGCCAGGAGCTCATCTTCGGCACGCAGCTCAAACGTTGCCCCGTCAAGAGGAGCGCCATCGCCATCTACCTTTGAGATGTCTACCGATCCGTGCTCTGCTGCCGCAGCCCGCACGAACTGCTCGATGAGCACAGGACTTGGTACCGCAGCCTCCATGACCCCGTCAACTCCCAGGTCAACCACATCGTTGCCTTGGTACTTCTCCAGCGTTATGTGGTCGTCGTCAATGGTGACGAGCGTGGCGTGACTGCTCGTCGTGAGGTAGCCGGCAACAAGCGAGGTGTAGTAGATGTTTGACGTCACGCCCTCGGCCTTGGGCCTAGGAGGACGTTGCATTCCCGAACCTGGCTGCTCTCCAGAATCGTCAGCCTGCGCAGCCAGCTCTTCATCGTACTCCTCGTCCACGACGTCGGACTCAGAGACGGAGAGTCCCATCGCCTGAAGTGACTGGGATGAGTAGGTGCTTGCATCCGTTGAGGTGTCTATCTGCACTTCCATCGTGCCGCCTGCGCCAAAGTAGAACTCGTTCACGTTGACCGAGTGGTTGTGTCCGCACAGGAAGAGGACGTTCCTGGTGATGGTTGCCGTCACGTCCGTCGAGGTGATGCCTTCGACGCCAGTTGCCGCGTAGTTAAGGGCCTCGTTCCAGTAGAGCGCTCCCCTGTTGTCGCCGCGCAGAGCCTGCATGGGCATGTGGCACAACACGATGATGGGTATGGTTGGGTCAATGCCGTCCACCCAGCTCTTGAAGGCTGCTGCAGCATCTGCGCTCATCTCACCGCCGTCCCTCATCTCGTTGAAGCCAATGGCATAGATGAGGTAGGCTGTTGACCCGTCCGCGTTCTTTCCCTCATAGATGGGGCACGAGCCATAGCCGCCAGCACACTTGAGGATGTCTGCGCCGCGATCGTCGGCCTGCATGTCGTGGCTCCCCCAGATGATGGACACGCACGTGTTGTCCAGATGGGGAAACACCCTCTGCACCTCGGTGAGGATGGGCAGCGTCTGATAGATGGGAGTCCGGTCCCTGCCGCTTCCCGCCATGTCCCCAATGAGACTCACGTATTCGACGTCTTCTGGCATGCTGCCCATGGCCTCTTTGATGCTACCTTCCGTGGCGTGATAGTCGGAGGCGAAGGCAAGATGATGGACGTCGCCTTCTGATGCCAGCGCACGCAGTGGCTGGAGGCACATCAGCAGAAGCGCAACGACTAGGGAGAGAACCGCAGGCACTGGTTTGGCATGTCTTTGCATAGGAGTCCAAGTCAATAAGGAAAGGTCAACGCGTGTAACTATAGCCTGATGAGATACAAACAGGATGCAAAAACGCGCATTGCTGGTGGCTCAGGGTGCTGACGATATGAGGTCATGCGAACCGTCAGCGTTTTTGACGCCGTTAATACACCAACAATGTACGGTTTTGCGAATCGTCAGTGGCTCGAAGCCGCGCTGCCCACAAACAAGATGCAAAAGCGCGCATCGTTTGTATCTCTCGCCCTGCTCGGGATACAAACGATGTGCAAAACCTCAAACCGTCAGCATTATGCCGCCATCGATCGGCAGCGCTCCACTACACGGCAGGCTGCTGCTGCGTGATGCAGTGGATGTTGCCGCCGCCAAAGATGATCTCCTTGGTGTAAATGCCGATGACCTCGCGGTCAGGATAGGCTTCCTTGATGTCGCGCAGCGCCTGCTCGTCGTTGGGGTCGCCAAACTGCGGCACGAGCACCGCCCCGTTGATGGGGAGGAAGTTGAGGTAGCTCGGCTCAAAGGCATCCTCGGGAGTGCGCGGCAGCACACCCTCCACCGGGTCGATGGTCGAGGCCTCCTCCTCGGTCATGTACACGCTCTTGCTCGGCATGATCACCTTGTGAATCTTGAGCTTGCGGCCCTGCGCATCGGTCGCCTCTGAAAGCGTCTTGTACGCTGCCTGGCATTCCGCATAGAACTTGTGGTTGGGATCGTCCATCCACATGCAGCAGACCTCACCCGGCGCCGAGAAGCACGCAACGTCGTCCACGTGCCCGTTGGTCTCGTAGGGGTCGATGCCGTCCTTGATCCAGATGACCTTGGTGCATCCCAGATACTTCTTGAGCTCGTCTTCGCAGTAGGCGCGAAGCTCCTCGCTCCACGGCTCGAAGTCGGTCACGCTTGCGTTGCGCCCCGGCGAAAGGAGGCACATGTCAGTCGTAACCACCGTCCCCTGGCCGTCGCAGTTGAAGGAGCCGCCCTCAAGGATGAAGCTGTCGGGACGATAGCGGCGCACCTGCGTGATGTTGGCCATCTGCAGGCCAAGCGAGGCGTCCTTGTCCCACGGGAAGTAGAGGCCATCAACAAAGCCGCCGTAAGCATTGAAGTGGAAGTGGCTAAGCGCCAGCTCGCCCGCATCGTTCACGAGAAACGCCGGACCCGGATCGCGCAGCCACGAGTCGTTGTACTCCATGAGCATGACCTGCACGTTGCCCACACCGTCAAAGACCTGGTTGACTGCCGGCCAGTCCTCGGAGTTGACGCCCACCGTCACCGGCTGGAAGCGCGCGATGGTACGAATGATCTCCTCGAAGACCTTCTGAGCGGGCTTTGCACCATTGCGCCACACGTCAGAGCGGTGCGGCCAGAGTATCCAAGTGCGCTCCTGTCGCTCGTACTCTCCTGGCATACGGAAACCGTCGGCAAGTGGCGTGGATTCAGATTCGTAGATGGTTTGCATGGTTTCTCCCTTGTCAGACCGTCAACCCTTGTACCGACCACAGCGTAGCACCTTGGAGGCGTAACTTGGTGATATAGTGCCTTGAGAATCTGTCTGTCGGGCGGAGCCGATTGACCGTCGCAGGTGGCGCAGCACATACATGGAAGGAAACGCAACCATGGCGAGAAGCACCCAGAAGGCAACCATCCGCAAGACCGGGCTGTCAGTTTCCCTGGCAGCGGCCGTGGCGCTCGGCACTGCGTCAGGCATGGCACAGCCAGCGACGGCCTCCGCCCAAGAAACCGTTGCCGAGCAGGCTCCCATTGAGGAGCAGACTTCGGAGGACGTGCTTGAGGCGCCTGCAGCCAATGACGGTGACCAGACCACTGATGACGCTGCGGAGCAGTCCACAGAAGAAAGCCCCGAGCCAGATTCGACGGCAGATGCAACTGCGGCTGCCGAGCCCAGCGCCAACGAAGATGAAGCGTCTCAGCCGCAGGGACAGGACCTTCTCGCGGAGTCAGAAGACGCCCCGGAAGAAACCGAGCTCCTTCCGGCAGCCGAAGAGAAAACGTCCTATGACCCGCGCAAGACCGAGGGCACCTCGGCCATTCGCGACCAGTTCTGGGGCACCTGCTGGGCGCAGTCGGGCATCTCCAGCATGGAAAGCTTCCTCATTCACAGCGGGCAGGAGCCCACAAGCGTGCAGTTTTCAGTCGAAGACGTTCTTTGGTGGGTTTATCAGGGCGATAGCGGATGGAATATGCTCAACAGGCAGTCCAGCGGCTATCCTCCCATGACCACCGGTTACCTCACGACCGTCGGCGTCCGGTCTGAGGCCGACATCCCCTACCTGGGACAGCCTGCCGACTTCGATGACGAAACAGACAGCCCGATGACGCAGTCCTCCAACTTCTACGGAGAAGGCGAGAACAAGCGCCCGAAGAACTACGACACCGCACCCGTCCTATATGAGATAACCGACCTTATCTTTGTTGTTGATCCCACTCCTCAAGAGGTTAAGGACCTGATAACCAAGTATGGTGCGGTCTCGACGGTCTACAAGGCTTCAGATTCAGAAGACTTTGACAATATCCATTCGTCAGACTGGGGAAATGGTCGCTACGTGGACGGCGAAGAGGTCATCGGGGCAAACCACGCGGTCTCGGTGGTGGGCTGGGACGACTCCTTCCCCAAGGAAAACTTTGCCAAGCAGAATGACAAGCTGCCAGAGCATGACGGCGCTTGGCTCTTGAAGAACAGCTTTGGCACGAACTACGGCTCTGACGGCGGATTCACCTATGTCTCGTACGACGACGAGTTCATATTCAAGACGGATGCCACCAAGAACATGAGCTATAGCTATGCCATAGCGGGCGCCCGAAAGCCGACAACCCAGAAGCGCTATATGCACGACGCCTATGGGGCGGTTGCCTCGTGGGCCCCGAAAGGCAGCACGAGCTGCACCTGGGCAAACGTGTTTGACTTTGGCGTAGACGAGAAGCTGAACGAGCTGAGCTTTGTCACCTGGTCAAAGAGCGGCACCTATGCGCTGTATTACGCACCAGTAGTTGATGGCGCACCATCGGCAGACGAATCAACGTGGGTATCGCTATCAGAAGGCGAGATTGGCTTTGCAGGCTACCACACCGTCTCTTCCGGCTGGAACGCAGCGGTGCCTGCAGGCAAGGGTGCAATTCTGCTGAAGGTCACAGGCGATGCACCGAGCATCGGAACAGAGCAGAACATCAACAACGTGCAGGGCAGGCCGCTCTTTGCCATTAACGACAAGGATGCCCAAGGGAAGGGCTTCTTCCTGCAGAACGGAGCCTTTGCCGAAGCCACCATCGAAGGAGTTGGCGGCACCGAGCACCCCTTCCTCTCCATCCGTGCGTATACGGTTGCGGCCGAGAAGCAATCGGATGACGACAAGAAGGATGAGACCCCAAGTGGCGACGTGACGCCCGCGCCAGCTGACGACAAGCAGACGCGGCCCTCTGTCGGAGGCGGCGGCAAGACCTTGCCCAAGACAGGCGACGAAGGCGGCTTCGTTGCATCGGTCACGGCGCTTTGCGGCGCAGCGTTGGCGCTTGTCGGCACCGCCCTGCGACGGGTGCGGGAGCGGTAGGTTTTTGTTCGTGCATCGTTTCGTTCGCTTTCGCCTCTGTAAATGATCGAAACAATGCACCTACCGACGCGGTAGCCACCCATGTGCACCGTTTCGTTCGTTTGCAGCACCACAAATGAACGAAACGGTGCACATCCGTAGAATCGCTCGTCGCCAGCGGACGCCCCGGCAGCTACTAGAAGGCATCCGAACCATCGCTTCAACCATATTTGTAAACCACACTCCCGTGGCCTATCGAGAACACCTCGATGACCAACACGTCGTCTTCGATAACACAGAGAATGCGGTAGTTCCCCACGCGATAGCGCCATTCACCGGATCGGTTCGCGGTGAGCCCCTTGCCATGCGCACGAGTGTCCTCGCACTCCTCAAGATTCTTGCCGATCCACGACGTGATGAGCCGTGCATCAAAGCGGTCCATCTTCTTCAGCTGCTTGAGCGCAGTCTTGCTGTATTCCACGTGGAATGACATCTATAGCCCCAGCTCAGAGAGGATCTGTTCATGGCTGTAGCGCACACCGTCATCCGCGGCGATCGCTTCCCGCAGCGCCGATAGATCCTCTTGGTCCTCGATCTTCTCGAAGACCGCGTAACGGATGAAGTCCGAAATGATCTTTACTTCAAACTTGGCTTATTTGCGCACGATTGCAGCGTCGACATCATCGACACGCATGATCATGGTCGACATGATCCCTCCCGTTGCTCTGTAGAATACATTGTTTTCTTTCCGCAATCCTTGTCGATCAAAAGCATCTCTTCCTCTCACACTGCCCTAGAAGCAAACGCAGCAGTAAAACTATTTCAGATGCAGTGACCATATGGCTCAGCCAAGTCGCTTGTCCTGCCATATAGAAACGTCCACCCCCACGGAAGGAAACCGTGAGGGTGGACGTTTGACTATATACGATCAGAAGTAGAAGCGTCTTATGCCTCTGAAGCCTCGGCAGCCGCCTCCTCGGCATTGCGCTGGGCAGCCAGCTCGGGAGTGAGGCCCTTGTACTCCTCGGCACGGCCCTGAGCGGAGACGATGCGGAATACCTCACCGATGGCAAGGAAGACGATGAGGCCGATGATCATCGGGACCTTGTCACCAACCTCCTCGGCAGATAGAGGAATGACGGTAGCGATGACGGCGAGGATGAGCTCGATCATGGGCACGATCAGTGCGACCTTGAACATAGTGCCCTTGAAGGGGAACTCGTAGATGCGCTTGCGGTCGGGGTCAACCTTGCGCAGGTGCATGAACGCCGGGAACATGGGGATGTAGGTGAGCAGCAGGAAGACGACCGACAGGCCAAAGAGCATCCAGAAGATGTTGTTGGAGATGAACTCGTTGGGAATAAGCTGGATGCACAGGATGAGCGAGGTCACTACGCCATTGATGATGGCGGCGCCGTCGGGCATGCCCGTCTTGGGGTTCATCTTGCCAAAGGCCTTGGGCATGTTGCCGGTCTGCGCAGCGTAGGCGGCAACGGAGTTGACGCCAAAGGACCAGGAGGCCATGTTGGCGAACTTGGTGATGAGGAACAGGACGGCGACGAGCTTGAAGAGGAAGCCATTACCCACCATGGTCTCGAGGGCGACGACCATGCCAAAGTCAGGGTCTATCTCGTCCGCGGGAATGGCGGCACCGATGCCAAAGGAAGCAAACAGGTAGATGACCGCGATGGCGATTCCGCCGAGGATGACGGCGCGCGGAATCTCGTGCTTGGGGTCGTTCATATCACCCGTCATGGTGCAGATGACCTCGAAGCCCATGAAGTTGAAGATGATGATGGAAAGGTACCCGAGGGCGTTTCCTGCGGAGAGGTCGGGCAGGAACGTTGCGGGGCTCATGTCGGTGGCAAAGCCGTTCTTGGAGGCGTACCAGATGCCGATGCAGCCCACGAGCACCGCCACGGCGACCTTGATGATGGCGCCGCCGTTGAGGACCCACTCGGAGACGGCGACGGGCGAGAAGGCCATGAAGGTGACGATCCACGTAAAGGCCAGCTCGATGGCCAAGGTCACCCAGATGTTTGACTCGAAGTCGATGGTGTAGCCCGAGATCATGGTCATGATGAAGGGGAACAGCGTAGCCAGCGAGGCAATCCAGAACGGGTAGTTGACCCAGTAGTAGTACGCGGCGCGGGCGGCCCACTTGTCGCCCAGACCGTCACGAATCCAGTCGATGATGCCGCCGTCGGACTCATAGGCAGTACCGAGCTCGGCCACCGCGAGGCCATACGGGATCAGGAAGGTGATGATCAGGAAGATCCACCAGAAGAACTGCTGGTTGCCAATGGCAGCAGCAGGCGCGGCGGCTTCGCACACGAAGACGACGCAGATCACCGTGGAGATGATCGTAAAGAACGAGAGACCCTTCTTTTCCAAGGTGACTCCTTTCACATCTGACAGGCCAAAGGCCCACAGCATTGCTTACGGAAGTATAGCGCGAGTCCTTCACAATTTGAACACAAACTCTCAAACAAACGACAGGCGAGCCGGTCAGGGCCTACCCCGAGTTCTCCTCTCTCCACCGCGCCTCGACACGATCGCTATAGCGGTGGAGCGCATATGCAACGGACCACATGGCCGCCAGGCCAAACGCCAGCCCAGCGACCGGGTTGCGCACCAACCCCACGAAGACGAACGCCACGCACGCAACTGCCCCCGACGTCAGGGCATAGGGCAGCTGCGAGCGCACGTGGTCGATATGGTCGCATCCTGCCCCTGTCGAGGAGAGGATGGTGGTGTCGGACAGCGGCGAGCAGTGGTCGCCAAAGATGACGCCCGCAAAGACGCCACCGAGCGTCATGGAGATGGTCTCGGGCGCCACGCGCGCACAGATCGCGATGGAAGGGGGAATCATGATGGCCATGGCGCCCCACGAGACACCCGTGGTGAAGGCGATGGCGCCCGTGGCGATGAACATGGTGAGCGGCAGCAGGAACGCCGGCGCATCCGTGGGCACGAGGCTCGCCACAAACGGGCCGGTCGCCAGCACCTCGTCCCCCATCACGGTGGACACCGTCCAGGCAAGGAGCAGCATCGCCATGGCGTCGATCATGTCCTTGAGCCCCGACATGAACGCATCGCCAAACTCGTCTATCGTCATGAGCCCGCGGGGGATGTAGAGCGCAAACACAAAGACGAGGGTACCCACGCCGGCATAGACAAGCGCCAGTGTGGAGTTTGCGTTCTGCATCGCGTCAAGCAGGCTCGCCCCACCAAAGAGGCCACCCGTGCCCAGCATGAAGACGACGGCAAGACCGGCAAGGACCAACATGGGCACCATGAGGTCAGAGGCCCGCGCCTTGTTGGTTGACGCCTTGCCCGCATACTCGTTTTCGACCTCGCGCCGCGTGCCATCATGCCCTTCGCGTGCCGCGTGCTCAAACTCCACCATCGGGCCAATGTTGATGTCCCACCAAGAGACCAGGATCACAAACAGGAGCGTCAGCCACGAATAGTAGTTGTACGGGATGGTCTTGAGAAAGGCGGGAAAGCCCGTGTCGGGAAACCCGTGCTGCTCGAGCATGGGATTGATGAGCAGGATGCAGGTGGCGACCCAGCTCGACATGGGAAAGAGGATGGTGTCGGGTGCCGACGTCGAGTCGATGTTGTAGGCGAGCTTTGCGCGGCTGATGCGCAGCCGGTCCGAGATGGGCTGCATGACGCTTCCGACCGTGAGCGCGTTGAAGTAGTCGTCGATGAGGATGGATATGCCCATGCCGAAGGTGGCCATCTGGGCTGCACGGCGGGTCTTGATCTTGTCCTCCGACCAGCGTGCGAACGCCTCGGCACCGCCGGCTTCCACGAGAATCTGGACGATGCCCCCAAGGATGCCGATGAAGGCGAAGAGGGTAACGGCCTCGCGCTCGGCGAACGAGGCCATGAGCGCTTCGATGGTCTCGTAGAAGGGCCCCAGCACGGGGTTGGGAAC
>JAFUBJ010000471.1 GCA_017460265.1 Atopobiaceae bacterium
CCGTCAACTCGATCACCTCGCTTTTCGCGAATCTTGCAGTCCTCGATCGACGCGTTGCCCTTCTCGATGTCTTCGGCAATCGCGTGGCAGCTGGGCGCGCCTCAGGCGCCGCAGTCGATGCCCGGTAGCTGGCTCCGCAGCTGCTGGATGTCGGCCATCATGCGCAGGGACTCGGCCATGTTGCGCGAACGCACCGTCCTTGGCTCGAACTCCGGGAGCTCGATGACCCGGTCGAGCTCGGGGATGTACTCCTGCTCTTCCGGCGAGAGGAAGTTCTTTGACACGGGCAGGTAGCGCCGAAGCGACTGGAGCCTGGTCTTGGCGATGTAGGGATTCTGCACCGTGAGTACTCCGCCGACGCAGCCGGCCGTACAGGCGTCAAGCTCGATGAACTTGACCGGAGGAATGTTGTCGTTCTCGATCTGCTCCAACACGTTGATGACGTTCTCGATGCCGTCAGCCGCAAGGTACTCGTCGTTGAAGAGGGCCGTTGCCTCTCCGCCCGACGTGGCCCAGCCAATGCCGACCATGCCCGACTCCGTCATCATCTCGACCTCTCCCCCACGCGACATCTTGCTGATGAGGCTGAAGTACACGTCGCTCATGGAGATGACCACGTCAACGGCGCTCTCGTAGTCCGCAAAGCCATTCTTGACGTAGCTGGCCTTGGCAGGGCAAGGCGAGATGAAGCACACGCCTATCTCGTCGTCCGCAAGCTCGGGATGCTGCTCCTTGGCCCGCTGGCGCGCCAGCTTGGCCGCAACCTCCATGGGCGGAAGCATGTGCATCACGTTGTCGTTGAGCGAGGGGAAGCGCAGCGCGATGAGGCGCACGACCACGGGACAGGCAGAGCTGATGAGGGGAAGCCTGACGCCTTCCGTCTTGAGGTACTGCCTGGTGTAGGCGCTGACGAGCTCGGCGGCCTTCGAGACCTCGAACACGTCGTCGAAGCCGATCTTGAGCAGTCCGTCCAGCACGAAGTCCACGTCGTCAAGGTTGTCGAACTGGCCATACAAAGACGGGGCTGGCAGTGCGATCTTGTAGCGGAAACGCTCCATGTCCTCGAGGTTTCCCACGACTGCCTTCTTTGCCTGATGGGTGCAAGCGCGGATGCACTCGCCGCAGTCGATGCAGCGAGCGTCGTTGATCTGGGCATGCCCGTCACAGATGCGAATGGCCTCTGTGGGGCATCTCCTCAAACAAGTTGTACAGCCGGTGCACTTGGTAACGTCAAGACGCACCGAGTGCTCGTATGTGCTGCTTGCCATCAGACCCTGCCTCTTGACCGGTAGTTAGAGGTAGACGTACATGGTGATGGTGGTACCGACGCCAACCATGGTGTCGATCTCCATCGTGTCGGTGTAACGCTTCATGTTGGGAAGACCCATGCCCGCGCCAAAGCCCAGCGAACGGATGCTGTCCGTGGCGGTGGAGAAGCCCTCTTGCATGGCCTGCTCCACGTTGGGAATGCCTGGGCCCTTGTCCGCGAGGATGATCTCGATGTACTGCTCCGTCACGATGACGTCGGCAGTGCCGCCGTTGGCGTGGATCACCATGTTGATCTCGCCCTCGTACATGGCAATGGAGACACGGCGAATGATGTCGGGCGACAGGCCAAGCTGGCGCAGGTTCTTCTTGACCTGCGTGGACGCCTGGCCGGCGGACGTGAAGTTCTCGCCGTCTACGTCAAAGTGAAAGATGAGCGGCTCAGACATGAGAGGCCGTCCCTATAAGACCGTTTGCGTACAGGGTGCCGCAGGCGTTGTACATGCGCATGTCGGATGCCATGACGACAATGCCGTCGTCCTCCGCCATGGAAATCATGGCCTCGGTCGGCCTCTTTGAGCGCACGAACACGATGCACACCATGTCCATCATCTCTGCGGTTCTGATTACCTGAGGGTTCGTAAGGCCCGTGAGCAACACCGCCTGGTCCTTCACGTACATAAGAACGTCGCTCATCATGTCGCTTCCGCATGCGGAATAGACGTCGTGGTCGAGGTACTCCTCGCAGCACAGAACCTCTGCGCCCAGAAGGTCCCTGATCTCAGAGATTTTCATGTTTTGGTCCTCTTACGCGTTGCACGTTGTTTGGCGTCGGCGATTAGCCGGCGTACTTGGCCAGAATCTTGTCCACGTCGTCGGGAACGAGGCGGCCATAGACCTCTTCGTTGACGGTCAGGACGGGAGCCAGGCCACAGGCGCCGATGCAGCGGCAGGCCTCGAGCGAGAACTTCTCGTCGGAGGTGCACTCGCCCACGTCGATGCCGAGCTTCTCCTTGAGCTTCTCGAGGACGTCGCCGGAGC
Organism: Atopobiaceae bacterium; assembly: GCA_017460265.1. Classification (GTDB taxonomy): domain Bacteria; phylum Actinomycetota; class Coriobacteriia; order Coriobacteriales; family Atopobiaceae; genus UBA1367. Next base: position 2,308 of record JAFUBJ010000471.1, read on the forward strand.
CCTTGACGTAGCATGCGGTGCCCAGGCAGACGGAGATGTTGTACTGACCCTTGGGAGAGAGGGCAAACTGGGCGTAGAACGTTGCCACGCCATAGACCTTCTCCAGGGGTACGCCCATTCCGTCGGCGATCATTTCCTGGACCTCGATGGGCAGGTAGCCGTAGATGTCCTGGGCCTTCTGCATGACGACCATGACGTTGCTCTTGTCGTCGCAGTGCTCAGCGATCACCGCTTTGAGCTGTTCTTCCTGCTCTTTTGTGCCTTTGAACGGCAGCTTGCTGATCTTTTTCTGCATAGAATCGAAACCCCCTTTTCCGATAATTCACGCAAAATACCGTATCTTAAGATGATAACAGATTGGTCATGGTTGATTTTGTGCGGGCAGCGAGGGATGACGGAAGCCCAAAAGGCTTCAGCCGGAGGGGTTACCTGCCGGAGGCGGAGGGACAGAGGTCGTTTCTGGCGCGGTCGACGTGTGCTACTCGGCAAGGCCCGTCGCAAGCACGGACTCCACGACGTCTGCGGCAACGGCCGCCTCCACGTCAAACTCCTCGGCAAAGCTGCCCTTGAGCTGCCGCAGCGCCCAATCGGCGACGGACATCTTTCCGGGCGGGCGACCGATGCCAAAGCGTACGCGGCCAAAGTCGCGCGTACCGAGCTTGTCGGCAATGGAGCGCAAGCCGTTGTGGGCATTGAGCCCACCGGACCACTTGGCGCGGACCTCGCCCGCGGGAAGATCGACCTCATCGTGAACGACCAGCAGCTCGGCGGGCGTGATGCGCTCCGCACGCATGAGCTTTGAAAGCGGGCCGCCTGAGGTGTTCATGTAGCTCTGCGGCTTGGCGAGCAGCACCTGGCGCTGCGTACCGTCGGAGGCGCGCACGCTGATGGTGGCCACCAGGCTTCCCGCCTGCTCCTTCCAGTAGCGCACGCCATAGCGCTCGGCAAGGACGTCCACCGCCGCGAAGCCCGCGCTGTGGCGCGTGTGGGCATATTCGGCACCGGGATTTCCCAGCCCGCACACGAGCCGGATGGGCATGGGTTTGGCTGCCTTGGGCATGGGCGTCCTTTCGCAATGCGCGGAAAAGGAAGGGCCTGTCCTTCCCTTGCCGCTAGCGGTTGGCCTTGAGGGTGGCGAAGATCTTGGTGTTATGGCGCTTCACAAACGAGATGAAGCGACCCTCGCGGTAGGTGATACCGACGTTTTGCGCCTTAATGGGTGCGATCATGGCCTTCATCATGCGCGTCCGAGGCTGCGCTATGGCAGCCGCACGCTGGGCGTTTTCGCTCGTGATCATCTCTTTGATGAGTACGCGCTTCTCTTTGCCGGAAAGCTCGCACTGCGGGTTGCAGACGTTTTCGATGCAGCCTATCAGGCGCTCGATGTAGCGACGCTGGATCATCTCGACGCTGTCGGGATCGTCGGAAAGACCCCAGTGGTCGTAGAGGTCGAGCATCCAGGTATGCTCCTCTTCGCGCTTCTCGTACATGTCTGGACGCCAACGGGCCGTCTCGGACTCGGCGCGCTGCCGAATGAAGTGGTAGTAGGGCGTCGAGGTGATGCCCACGCGCTCCACGTCGTGGATGAAGTCGAGCACGTAGGGGAAGTCGTCCCAGAAGGTGGGGCGGAAGCGCAGGCCCAAGCGCTCGATGCGCTCGCGCAGGAAGAGCTTGTTCCAGGGCGAGTAGAACTGGTTCTTGTCGAAGAGCCGCCATGCCGACTCGCGAAACTCCTGCTGCGAGGCAAAGATCTGGCTGGGACAGCCCTTGACCTCGGTGTAGCAGTCGTTGTCCTTGCCGTAGTAGGTGTCGATGAAGAACGCCGAGATGGCAAGCTCGAGGTTGTTGTCGTCGGCCATCTTGACCATGTCGTGCAGCATGTTGGGCTCTACCCAGTCGTCTGCGTCCATGAACATGACGTAGGTGCCATGGGCACGGTCGAGGGCATAGTTTCGCGCGGCGGGCGCTCCGCCGTTGGGCGTGTGGAAGACCGTAATGCGGATGTCGCGCTCTGCCAGGGAGTCAAGGATCTGGCCCGTGCGGTCGGATGAGCCGTCGTCAACGACCAGCAGCTCAAAGTCATCGAGCGACTGGCGCTGCAGGCTCTGCACGGCACGACGCACGTAGGCGTCGACGTTGTATGCCGGCATAATGACCGAAACTTTTGGAACCTTGGGCGTCACGCGTTGAACTCCTTGGCTACGAATGCGTGGGCGGCGCTTGGCCGTGCGTACTCATGGTTCGCATTATCCCTTTTGGAGCCGATACGCGACGACATCGCGAGGAACCTTTGGGCAAATTCGCCAGATTCACAAAGATGCGGCGTTACTCCGGATACGCGAAGATCTTGAGCTGCGTCGGCAGCTCCTGGCGGTCGATAATGGCGACCTCCGTGCCGTCTTCGAGGTTTTCCGTGTAGCACGGAGCGTCTATCTGGGGAATGCTTTCGATGCCAATCTCCTGCAGCATCTCTGCGAACTTGACGAGCTCGCCAGTTGAGAAGTCAGAGGATATGGTGGCAAAGTCGTTGGTCTGCTTGGAGAGAAGCGCCTTGAGGGTGGGGCCCTCGAAGGTGCCAAGCTGCGACCAGATGCGCTCGGTTGCCACAATGACGTGGCTCACGTGCACGTTGGCGGCATCGGTGAAGGGAGCCAGGCAGGCCGCCGCACCCTGCTCGGAGAAGTAGCGCTCGAGGTAGGTGTTGCTCTCGTTTGCGACGAGCTTGGTGTTGATGGGCAGGTTGGCAATGATGGCAGTGTTGTCGTCGACGTCACGCACCAGGATCTGCGCGGCCTTGACCTGCGGTGTCTCGGCGTGGATGTCGTCGACAATGAAGAAGAGCACGTTTGAGTGGTCGTGGTCGGTCCAGACGCGGCCACCGGTCGGACCAGAGACGTCCTTTTGGTCATAGAGGGCATCGTAGAGCGCCTCGTTGTTGAGGTAGTTCATCTGGTTTGCCTTGTGCCAGCACCTGGCGCAGACAATGATGGTCACCAGCGCGACGACGCCAATAACAATCAGTGAGACCATGTTGCGGAATGCGCTTGGCGTTGGTACATCAATCCGCTCGAAGCGCTCGCGTTCCCTAAACATGGTGCCCTCCTCATAATCCTTCGCGCAACGTGACTGCTGCGCCGCCGCGGCTCACGGCCGCACTAGAAGATGATACCTAATGCGCGCACCAGAAGACCAGCAAGGACGCCCACAACGTAGATGAATGCCGCAATCTCCGCATTCTGGCGCTGATCGGCGTTGGTGCGGAAAAGCACCAGCAGGCCAACGCCACCCGAAACGAGCAGGCCGGCGATCATGGCGCCCGAGGAAAGGGTGCCTGTAAGGTACAGTTCGGTGATGGCCACGGACGCCCCGCAGTTGGGGATGAGGCCGATGAGGCCTGCAAGGAAGATTGCGCGGACGGGATGGATGCTCAAGACGTTGGCGAGCGTCTCCTCCCCCACCAGCTCTATGAGCAGGCCAAAGGCGCACGAGATGACGAAGATGGTGAGCGTGACCTCGACGGTGTGGACAAGCGCGCTGCGCACGATGTGCCACCAGCGGGGATGGCCGTCGTGCTCGTCGCCGTGATGGTGACCGTGGGCGTGATCGTGGTCGTGGTGGTCATGGGCGTGGTCGTGGGCAGTTGCGCCTGCGGGAGGGACGTCCTCACAGTGACAATGCGCGCGCTCGCAAAGCTCGCGGATGTGGGGATGGCCGTCTCCGGTGCGATGGAGGGCGCGTAGCACGACGTCAAGCAAGACGCCCACGATCATGCCCATGGCGACCTTGAAGCCAATGACTGCCAGCAGCCGACTGGCAGGCTCCTGGTGCGCAACGAATACGGGCACCATCTCGTCAGACGTGGAGAGCAGCACGGCCACGAGCGTTCCCACGGTCACGACGCGCCCGGCGTAGAGCGTTGCCGCCATGGCCGAGAAGCCGCACTGGGGAAGCGCGCCCAAAAGTGCGCCCACAACGGGGCCGCTCTTGTCGGCACGCGAGATGATGGTCTCGGCGCGACCAGCCGTGCCATGTTCGAGCGCCTCCATGGCGAGGTAGGTCAAAAACAGGAACGGCACGAGCTGCGCCGTGTCCTTCACTCCGTCTATGAGCACGTCTATGAGCAAGTCCATACTCGGATCCTTCGATTCAAATCGTCCTTTGGAAGCCTTTCTTTCGCAAAACCCCAGTTGGCTGAGAGACTAAGGCTTCGAAAGGACGATTGGCATAATACGAAGCGCGCCATCGGGGTAGTCGACGCGCTCCAACGTAAGCCCGCAGGCCGGCGCGGTGGGTCCGGCGGCGGCCCGATCGCACGCGGCCAGGGCGTCGGCCACCCACGAGGGGTCGCGGCGGCCACTTCCGACCTCCACGAGCGTGCCGGTGATCGCGCGCACCATGTTGTGCAGGAAGGCGTTGCCCTCGACATCGATGGCGACGTAGTCCTCCCCCACCTCGGTGACGGTGCTGACCTGCAGCTTGTTTAGACAGCGGCAGGTGGAGCGGCCATCCGCCAAGATGGCCTCCGCAGACGAGGTCTTGCAGAAGCTTCTGAAGTCGTGCTCGCCCAGAAGGTGGTTCGCCGCCTCGTTCATGGCATCAATGTCCAAGGCCTGCGGCGCCCGCAGCCACCAGCTGTGGTCCCAGCCAAAGACCGGCTGCACGTTGCCGCACGCGATGCGATAGCGATACGCACGCACCGTGGCGTCAAAGCGCGCGGAGAAGCCCGCATCGGCCTCGAAGAGTCCGCGGATCGAAATGTCTTCAGGCGTGATGGCCGCAAGGGAGCGATGCAGGTGCGCAAGGTGCTCGTTAAGCTCGTCACGCGTCACAGGGACGCTCACATACTGAGCCAACGCATGTACGCCGGCATCGGTCCTTCCGGCGCAGACAAGCTCAAAGGGACGACGAAAGAGGGTCTCGAGGGCATAGCGGAGCTCGCCGGCAACCGTACGCTGGCCCTCCTGCTCGGCGTAGCCGGCAAAGGCGCCACCGCGGTACCCAAGCTTGATGACGAGCGTCGTATCCATACCCTCACCTCCCTCTCTTCTTACTACCAGATATGGGGCAGCGTCCCCAATCTCTTGGTTTGACTTCAAAAAGGGCCCGGGTTTCCCAGGGCCCTTGGCAAAGCGAATGCGGAAGCCGACTACTCGGCATCCTCCTCGACCTTGGTGACCTCGGCCACGGGAGCCGCAGCCTTGGCCTTGACGGGCTCAGTCACGAGCTCGATGATGACGACCTCAGCGGCGTCGCCCTTGCGGGGACCGAGCTTCATGATGCGGGTGTAGCCGCCGTTGC
>JAFUBJ010000472.1 GCA_017460265.1 Atopobiaceae bacterium
AACCCCGCCATCATGAGCGCAATGGGATAGCCCTTACGCTTTGCCATCTGCACAGCTGCGCAGATGCACTCCATGTCATCCTCTGATATCTTCTGGATCTCGTCAATGGTTATGAAGACGCCGCTCTTCGTCTTGAGAGATGCACACGTGTCAAGAAGAGTCTGCGTGAGTCCAGAAGACACTTGAGAAGAGCCGAGCTTCGCTTCGCCAAAGGACACATCTGTTCCCAGAACCGAGATCTTTGGCGCCAAGCTCACACTTGTTGGAGTATGGTTCTTGTCCAGATGGGCCATAATGTCATGCACCGCATCAGACGAGTGAACATCAATGACCATCCACCTATGTGAAGCAGCGACTTGCGATAGTTGTTCGAGAAGAGCCGTCTTCCCACACCCGCGAGGCCCCGTTATGAAAAGAATTCGGTCTGGGCTGTCATCGCCAGAAAGCGTCGTGGAGACCCTAAGAAGAAGACTCTCCCGCCCAAAGAAGTGCTTTGGCTTGCCACCAAAGGAGGGTGTAAAGGGGTTGTGCCGCTTCATGATGACCTCGCCCATGGAAACAATATAGCGCAGCTTTAGTTTATAGCATTCTAGTGCAAATTGAAATTATAGTGTTAAATCAGACTATAGCGCTCATAACTGGGCTTCTGAGACACACCCTTTATTCTCCGAAAACAGGCATCCCCTCCGCGCACCTGCGTAGCGCGCAGAGGGGATGCTGCTCTTCACGTAACGTTGATCAAGCAACCTTACGAACGGACCTCGCCGCCGGTGGAGCGCGTCACCTTGGTGACGAGCTTGGCATGGGCAGCCGAGACCTCCTCGGTAGTGAGGGTGTGGTCGTCCGCACGATACGTCAGCGCAAACGCCATGGACTTCTTGCCCGCGCCCACACGCACGGGATCGCGGTACACGTCAAAGAGACGCACGTCGCGCAGGAGCTTGCCGCCCGCGCTCGTGATGCGCTGGACCATGGCCTCGTAGGTCATGGACTCGTCGACCACGATGGCAAGGTCCACGTCCACGCCTGGCAGCGTCGGCACGTCCTGGTAGGGAAGCTGCTTCTTGGCAAGGCGCTGAAGCGAATCCACGGAGAGCTCGAAGGCGACCACCGCGTCGCTCACGCCAAAGCGCTTGAGCGACGTCGGATGGATGGTGCCCACCCAGCCAAGCGACATGTTCTGCGCAATGACCTCGGCGGCGCTTCCCGGCTGCAGCCAACCGTACTTCTCGGGGTCGACGGGCTTGAAGCGCACCTTGGTGATGCGCAGTGCCGCAAGTAGCTGCTCCACAACGCCCTTGGCATCAAAGAAGTCGTGCTTGAGGTACTTGGCGTTCCAACCATCCTCGTCCCAGCTGCCTGAAAGCACGCCGGCCACATAGGTGGGCTCGTCGGGCACGCTCTTGTTCTTGCGGCCAAAGAGCAGGCGGCCGATCTCGTAGAGGTGCACGTTGGCCACACCATGGTCCTTGTTGTACGCAACGGCACGCAGAAGTCCGGGAAGCAGGTCGCGGCGCATCTCGCTCTGGTCGGCAACCAGCGGACGGATGATCTTGACGGGAACGCCCTTGCCCTCGTCAGGCATGCCCAGGCGCTCGAGGTCGCGCGGATCGGCGAAGCAGTAGGTGCTGGTCTCGCAAAGCCCGCAGGCACGCAGCGTAGAGCCAATGAGGCGCAGACGGCTCTGCTCAGGCGTGAGGCCACCGGCGTGGTTGCGAGCAGCGGGAAGCGTCGGCTCGATGTCGCCCTCGCCGTACAGGCGCACGACCTCCTCGATGAGGTCGATCTCACGCGTGAGGTCGGGACGGTTGGTGGGCGCGGTCACGTCCCACGTGTCATCGCTCGTGCGCTCGACGGTGCAGCCCAGACGGGTCAGGCGCGTGGCCATGAAGTCGTCCTCGGTGGGCGCACCGGCAATGAGGCGGGCACGGGCCGGGCGGAACTTCATCTGCGGCGCGGCAACCGGCGCGGGGTAGGCGTCGACCATGCCCGGGCAGACCGTGGCGCCGCAGCAGCTCTCGAAGAGCGCGGCAGCGATGTCGGAGACGGCGGCGCAGCCATTGGGATCGACCACGCGCTCGTAGCGAATGGACGCCTCGCTCATGAGGTCGAGCACGCGGCTCGTGCGGCTGATGTTGCCGCTGTTGAAGGCCGCACTCTCGAGCAGCACGTCGGTGGTGTTCTCGTCAATCTCGGAGTTGAGGCCGCCCATGACGCCGGCAAGGGCAACGCCCTTCTTCGCGTCCTTGATGAGCAGCATGCTCTCGTCCAGTTTTCTTTCCTGTTCATCGAGGGTGACGAAGGTCTCGCCTGCCGCCGCCTTCTCGAC
>JAFUBJ010000473.1 GCA_017460265.1 Atopobiaceae bacterium
CTCAAAACCCCCGAATTAACGTGCATCTGCGGCAAGACGAACGGAGGGGCAGGGCCTGAATGGCGGATGTGCCATTCAGGCCCTGCCCCTGGCACGCATTTGTGCGGCAGCCCAGCGGCCTACTCGTCAACCGGTTCAAACAAACCCAGCGACAGGCACGCGTTCCAGATGCCGTCGGTGATGACGTCCTCGGTCACCATGTCCGCAAGCGCCTTGACCTCGTCGCACGCATTGCCCATGGCCACCTTGTACCAGCCGTCGACAAACATCGAAACGTCGTTCATGGCGTCGCCAAAGACAATGACGTCGGAATAGTCGGCGCCCAGATGGTCCATGATCTTGCGGATGCCAAAGGCCTTGTCGGCGGGCTCCACGAAGATGTACTCCTTGTGGAAGCGGCACCAGGGCAGCTCCTTCAGCATCTCGAGCTTCTGCTCGTCGGGCGCGTAGCACGCGACGTATGCCTTGTAGATGTCGGGATAGTCCTCGGGATCAAGGCCGGGCACCACGCGGGAGTCCATGTACACGTCGTGCGTGAAGTCCATGAAGCGGTCGTCGGGCACAAAGCGCGTGACGGAGTTCTCGACCTGGATGCCCCAGGGGAAGTCCTTCTCCTGGCACTCGCGGACGAGGGCGATCATCTTGTCGCGCGGCAGCGGCGTGATGCCCAGAAGCTCGCCGTCGATGGTGACGCCGTAGCCGCCGTCAGAGACCATGTTCTCAAAGCCCATGTCATGCATCATGTCCACCGCCATGGCTTGGCTACGCCCGGTGGAGATGGCCACAAAGTGCCCTGCCGCACGGACCTTGTCGAGCGCCATCCGCGTGGTGGTGGGGATGAACGTCTCTCCGTACCCACCAGCTGCCAGCGTGCCGTCGATGTCAAAGAAAAGGTAGCGTTTGCGGCCCATAGCGGTCCCTCCCAGAGAAGCGCGGCGGTTGTGTACGACCTAATGGTACGTGATTCCGCGTGTTTGGAATGCCTTTTTTCAGCACCATTACGTGAGACGGGCGCGGTGCGCGTCTCAGTATAATGTGAGCAAGTTTTCCGACTGCAATCCGGCTGGCCAGACAGGTCTGCCGCCAAAGAAATCGAGGTGTAAGAGATGGGTATTATTGCCGCCATCGTCGCCACCATCATTTGTGCGGTCTTCTATGTCAGGATGTGCAAGCGAGAGATTCCCGAGCCAATTAGCTTTAAGCGGGCAGCAATTCCGGTGGCGCTCGGTGTGCTTGCGGTCTTCATCAATATGCCCTTGAGCATAGGCTCGCTCGCGGCGATTGCCGCCGTTTTTGGCAAGCTCTCCGATGTGATCCCTTCGCTCGTCCTTCGCTCCCTCGTCGCCTCCTTCTTTATGGCGGGCTTCACCGAGGAGTTCGTGAAGATGCTGATGTTCCTCATTGTCATTCGGGTCTGCAAGCCAAAGAACGTCTATGAGTACGGCCTTCTGTGCGCCGGCGTTGGCTTTGGATTCACCGGCCTGGAGGACGCGGTCGATGGGATTCAAAACCCCGTGAGCTCCGTTGTCAGGGTGTTTTTCTTTGGCATGCACCTGATGTTTGGCCTGATCATGGGCCTTGAGATGGGGCTTGCGAAGTACAGCAAGAAGAACGGCACCGGCGGCAGCGTCAAGCACACGATTCTGGCAATGGCCGTTCCCGTGCTGTGGCACACCATCTTTGACGCGTCGACCATTGCCAACGCGGCGTTTAACGCCGAGGACGAGGCCGTGCAGATGATTGGCGTCGTTGTTGCCCTGGTTGTGTGCGCGGTTTCCATTGCGCTGCAGTTTGTGCTGCTCATCCAGTATAAGAAGAACACCGAGAAGCTCTGCGCCATGAGCGTGGTGGACGAGGAGCCTGTTGGCGGGCACTTCCGTCGTGCGGATGGCGGCGCGGAGGCGTAGCCTGCGGCTGACGAGGGCGATTCTTTCGACACGCAGCTGTCGTAGCGAGGCGCGTAGCTTGGCGCTACCTACGGCGACGTCTGGGCTCTGGGAGCTCAGGCAGCATGGCACTCACTAGCTTGGCCGCCGCCTCGCGGTCCTCGATGTCCACCAGCAGCATTTCCTGCGCGCCGTCGTAGGGAACCTCGCGCGTGGACAACGCGGACCGCGAGGCGGCGGTGTCTTTCACCAGGAACCGGTCGTCGTACACGCCGCCAAAGAGCTTGCCCGACGCGTAGAGCAGGTACTCCTCCATCATCTTTTTCGTGATGACCTCGGGCACGTCGGCCAGAAGGTCAAGGACGTACTCCAGGTACTCTGCGCTCGATGCCATATGCCCCCCTCACGGTTGCTGGCTCCATTGTATGGATTGCCGGAGACCGACGGTTTAGAATGGGGCCAACGGTCGCTTCGACCCTGCGGAGGATGTATGGCCGGCATCGTTATCTATGGCTCGCAATATGGATCGGCCAAGCGCTACGCGGAGGAGCTCGCGCGGCGAACGGGGCTTGAGGCGCAGCCGTTCAACGCTGTCGGCGACATCAACAAATACGACGTCATTGCCTATGTCGGCTCGCTCTACGCGGGCGGC
>JAFUBJ010000474.1 GCA_017460265.1 Atopobiaceae bacterium
AGTCCAACCAGCCAAGCGACCGCTCCACCAAGCATCATCGTCGCAGGCAGCGTGACCACCCAGGCCACAAACATCTGATAGCCGATGCCCCACTTGACCTTCTTGGCTCCACGGGCGGTACCGGCGCCCAGGATGGAGGTGGTGATGACCTGCGTGGTAGATACGGGGGCGCCAAGGGCCGTCATGACCTCGATGGCAATGGCCGAGCTTGTCTCGGACACAAAGCCCATCACGGGCTCAAGCTTGGTCACGCCGGAGCCGACGGTCTTCATGATGCGCTGGCCACCAATGGAGGTGCCCAGGGCCATCGTGCCCGCGCAGAAGAGCTTTACCCACAAAGGAATGCCTGTCCCGCTCTCGAGCAGGCCGGCGGAGACAAGAGCGATGGTGATGATGCCCATGGTCTTCTGGGCGTCATTGTTGCCATGGCTGTACGCCATGAACATCGAGCTTGCAATCTGCGCCTTGTGGAAGAAGCTATTAGCCTTGTGAAGCTGCACGTTGGCGCAGATCTCATGCACCAGGCGCATGATGACGAAGCCAAGGCAGAAGCCGATGAGCGGTGAGGTAAAGATGGGAATGATGACCTTGCTGAGGACGCCATCCCACAAGACGTCCTTGAAGCCCCTGGTATACACGATGGTCGCGCCAATGAGGCTTCCTATGAGAGCGTGGGACGAGCTGGAAGGGATTGCGCGCCACCAGGTGAAGAGGTCCCACACGATGGCGCCGACCAGTGCGGCAAAAATGACGTAGAGATCGAGCTGCACATCGACGAGACCCTTGGAGATGGTCAGCGCGACGCTCTCGCTCATGAGCGCGCCGATGAAGTTCATCGTGGCGCTGCAGAGAATGGCAACGCGGACCGGCAGCGCGCGCGTATAGACCGTAGTCGCAATGGCATTCGCCGTATCGTGAAAGCCGTTGATGAATTCGAAGACAAATGCTGCGACAAGTACGCAGACCAGTAACCCAGTCATATTAGAGCCTACGCGTTCTTCATGACGACGCTCAGGACCACATTCGCAACCGTCTTGCAGTAGTCAAGCGTGCGCTCCATGGGATCGAGGAGGCTCTTCCACTTCAGAACGTGGATGGGATCGTCCGGCTCGTTGAAGATGCGACCAAGGGCGTTGCGGTAGACAATGTCGCCCTCGTCCTCGATGGCACCGATCTTCTTTGCCTGCTCCTTGACGACGGGGTCCTTCTTGAAGTCGTGGAAATGCTCGAAGAGCACGACCATCTCCTTCATGGCGTCCACCACAAGACCGGTCATCTGGGCAGCTTCGGGAATCATGACGTGCACGTCAAAGATGTCGTAACGTGCGGAGGTTCCCTCGGCAAGGTCGCCCACCTCGCCCATCTCGCGCGCGATGGCGTCAAGGTCCTCGCGGTCAAACGGCGTAATGAAGCTGGTGTTCAGCTCGTCAAGGATGGCGTTCTCGGTCATGTCGCAGCGAATCTCGAGGGCCTTGACCTCATGGATGCTGCTTCTTGTCTCGGGCCAGCCACGGGTAATCTCGTCCCAGGCGACAACGGAGGCATACACATCCTTGCTCAACGTGAGCAGCATGTCGTAGAACTGATCTTCCTTACGGCTTACGCGACTCATTTTCATCACTCCCATCACGTAGGTACGCATAAGAAAACAAAAGCAATTAATGATACATGTGACACGTGTGTAAACCGCCGAGCCTCGAACACGCGGTGCGGTATTACACCAAACGTCAACTATCGTGTTGCAATTTTGTCACAAGTCATAGCGACTATCTGCAGATAAAACGTCAAACGGTGCGCTCTAGCACGCCGTCGTGCATGGCCTGGACAGAGTGATTGATCCGCATGCAGGCAACCACATGTTGGCAACAAAAAAACGACGGGGCACATGCCATGTGACATTTGCCCCGTCGGTAAAAGGTGAGCGCTGAGCGAGCGCATGCTATGAGAAATCAGCCATCTGGGCTTTCAGCTGGGAAATCGTCTGCTCAAGCTCGGCAGCCTGGGCACGCTTCTTCTCGATGACGGCAGGGGCCGCCTTGGCCACGAATCCCTCGTTGGCCAGGGTGCGCGTCACGCTGGCAAGGTCCTTCTCGGCCTTGGCGAGGTCCTTCTCGATGCGCTTTGCCTCGGCCGCGAGGTCGACGAGACCGCCAACGACGACAAAGATCTCTAGACCGCCATCGAGGACCGTGATGGATCCGGCGGGCTTGTCCTGCTGGGCGCCAAGGGCGAGCTGGTCCACACGGCCGACGCTCGTGATGAAGCCGCGCTGACGCTCGAGAACCGCAGCGTCCTCGGCGGTGGAGCGCACGCACACGTCGAGCTCGGCCTTGGGAGACAGACCATAACGGGCACGCGTGGCGCGCACGGCGGAGACCACGCGACGGGCAAGCTCGAACTCGCGCTCGGCGGCGTCATTCACGAAGCTAGCCAGCGCGTCAGGCTCAGGCCAGGCGGCAAGCATCAGGAACTGAGCGTCATGCGCATCCAGGCCACTCGCCGGCAGCGCGTCCCAGACCTTCTCGGTGACGAAGGGCATCACGGGATGCAGGAGGCGCAGCGAGACGTCAAGCACGTAGACAAGGTTGCGCTGGACCTGCAGCTTTTCCTCCGCAGAGCCGTCCAGCAGGCGCCCCTTGCAGAGCTCGATGTACCAGTCGCACACCTCGTTCCAGAAGAAGGCCTGGATGTCACGAGAGTAGTCGCCAAGCTGATAGGTCTCGAGCGCATCGGTTGCACGCGCGACCATCTTGGAAAGACGCGAAAGCATCCAGGCGTCCTCGGGCGTCTCGGCCTTGGGCGCACCCGGCTCATAGCCGTCGAGGTTCATCTGGACAAAGCGGCTCGCGTTCCAGATCTTGGTCACGAAGCCGCGCGCCTGCTCGGTACGCGGGCTGTCGATGAGCTCGTGGGTCTTCTTGTCGATATTGGCGTCAAACTTGACGTCCTGGTTGTTGGTGATGAGCGTGAGCAGGTTGAAGCGCATGGCGTCTGCGCCGTACTTGTTCATGAGGTCCATGGGGTCGACGCCGTTGCCCTTGGACTTGGACATGCGGCTGCCGTCCTTGGCCAGGATGGTCGCGTAGATGTAGACGTCCTCGAAGGGGATCTCGTCACAGAAGTAGAGCGAGCTCATAACCATGCGGGCAACCCACAGGGCGATGATGTCACGAGCGGTGACGAGCACCTTGGTGGGATGGTGGCCCACCATCTGCTCGGGGTGGTCAGGCCAGCCCTGCGTCGCGAAGGTCCAGAGCTGCGAGCTGAACCACGTGTCGAGCACGCCCTCGTCCTGGTGCACGTGGTGACCGCCGCAGTGCGGGCAGACATCCGTGTCTTCCATGAGGGCGTCCTCCCAGCCGCAGTCATCGCAGGTGAAGACGGGGATGCGATGGCCCCACCAGAGCTGGCGGCTGATGCACCAGTCCTTGAGGTTCTCCATCCAGGTGAGGTAGGTGTCGGTCCAGCGGGCCGGATGGAAGGTGACCTCGCCGTTCTTGACGACCTCGATGGCACGCTCCTTCAGGCGGTCGACCGCCACGAACCACTGCTCGGACAGCCATGGCTCGAGCGTGGAGTCGCAGCGATAGCAGTGCATGACGGAGTGCTGGTGCTCGTCGACGTCGCCCAGAAGGCCATGCTCGTCAAACCACTTGACGACGGCCTCGCGGCACTCGTCGCGGTCCATGCCCGTGAACTCGCCGTAGCCCTCGACCACGACCGCGTGCTCGTCAAAGATGTTGATCTGCTCGAGGCCATGCGTCTGGCCCATGGCGTAGTCGTTGGGGTCGTGCGCAGGAGTGACCTTCACGAAGCCCGTGCCAAAGCCCGCGTCGACGTGCCAGTCGGCAAAGATGGGGATCTCGCGGTTGACGATGGGCAGCATGACGGTCTTGCCCACGAACTTGGCCTTGTCGGGATCCTGCGGGCTCACGGCGATGCCCGTGTCGCCCAGCATGGTCTCGGGACGCGTGGTGGCGACCTCGATGTACTCCACGCCGTCGACCGGCTCGGTCAGCGGGTAGCGCAGGTGCCAGAGGTGGCCCTTCTCGTCACGGTACTCCGCCTCGTCGTCCGAGATGGCCGTGGTGCAGCTGGGGCACCAGTTGACGATGCGCTTGCCGCGGTAGATGAGTCCGTCATGGTACCAGTCGCAGAAGACCTTGCGCACGGCCTTGGCGTAGTCGTCGTCCATGGTGAAGCGCTCGTCCTCGAAGTCGATCGAGCAGCCCATGCGCTTGATCTGGCTCACGATGGTGCCGCCGTACTCGCGGCGCCAGTCCCAGCAGGCATCCAGGAACGTCTCGCGGCCGATCTCGAGGCGCGAGATACCCTCCTCCTTGAGCTTCTTGTCGACCTTGGTCTGCGTGGCGATTCCGGCATGGGCGGTACCCAGAATCCAGCGGGTGCTGAAGCCGCGCATGCGGTAGTAGCGCGTGAGGGTGTCCTGGATGGTGTCATCCATGGCATGGCCCATGTGCAGCACGCCCGTCACGTTGGGCGGCGGGATGACGATGGTGCGGTCCTCCGCCCCCTTGGAGCGACGGTAGCATCCGGCTTCCATCCACTTGTCAACGAGCTCTGGCTCGACCTCTTGCGGATCGTATGTCTTGGGCATCTCTTCCACGATCTGCTCAACTCCCTATTCTGTAAGAAACATGCAACTGCAATAGGATACCACCCAAATAATGGGGTAGAGTAATCAGCTCAAAGACACCCTCAAAAATAGGCAAGGTCTCGCATGCTTCTCGCTATCATCTCGCTCTTTGCTCTTCTCTTTGTCATTCGTCTTTTCATTCACGGGGCGCAGTCCTTCATTGCATGGCTCGGTCGCGGAACGAGGGTCGACCAGCTTGTGGACGGCGGCTACGTGGAAAACGAGTACGCCGAGCAGCTGCGCACCTATG
>JAFUBJ010000475.1 GCA_017460265.1 Atopobiaceae bacterium
CCTTGGTCAGCGCTACGTCACTCCTGTTTTGGACCAAGTAGCTCAACGTAATGGGTTCGCCCTGCGCGAACTCCGTCACGGTGTGCTCACGTGCGACGAAGCCGTACAGGTTCTTTATGGGTTCGGTCTCGCTTGTGGTGTATGCCGTCTCGATCACAAGGTCAACGTTCTTCGCAACCGAGGTCGTTCCCCCTCCCAACGCGACTTCGGAATAGAGCTCGAGCAGCCGCTCGTCAAAGAGGGGAAGCGCCGTCATCTTGTAGAGGACGCAGGGGTCGGTGCCCTCATAGCCATCTGCATCCATCGAGTACCCCACGAGCTTCCAGCATGGAGTGCCCTGCTTGTCCTCGATGAGCTCCAGCCCGTAGAAGGTGACGGAGTTGGGACGAGCCTCCTTGTCCGCGTTCTTCACCTCGACAGACGGACCATAGCCATACCCATCGCTCCCCTTGCCCATGGCCGCGCTCGGCACGGCATCGTTGTCGCTGTCGGCAAAGGCAATGGCCTTGAAGCGCTTGGCAAGCTCCGTGGCGTTGGGATCGACAATCAACCCAACAGCGGTGACGGAATGCGATGACGCATTGACCACCCCTTCATTGAGCGAGCCAATGGAGGCTTCGAACATGGCTGGCCTCGTCGCGTAAGGACCCATCCTCAAGAGCTCCTCGATCAGCTCGGGGCGCCCCGTTGACGGCTCGGCAAGGATGATGTTCTCCTGAGCACGCGTGCTGACAAAGTCCTTCATGAGTCCGTCAGCGGGGTTCCTCGGCTTGAACAGATGCGCGTCCCCACCATAGGATACGAGGAAGTACTCCCCCATGAAGAACCAGTCGATTCCGCTCTTGGCCTCTGACCCCGCGTCGGAGAAGGACGAGTTGAAGTACTCGAACACATCGTCTTCGGAGGAAAAGGTCTCTCCCGTTTTCGGGTTCTTGAGCTGTGGCGCCCATCCCGTCGTCCACAGGATGTTGGAGGTCGATGCTGCCCAACAGTGCATGGAGTCATAGAACCCCTCGCCCGTCAGGCGACTCACCTCGGGTTGGGAGTCGTACTTCTCGGCATCGGCGAAGGCCTCGTCGACAAGGGTCAGGGGCGCCTGCGAACCAACGACGAAATACCTCTCGAGCGCCTCGAGGACGGCCTTGCGATTCTCTTCCTTGAGTCCGCCCATCACAAGCTCGAACGTGCCGTCAGAAGTCGTAAAGGCATCATCGACCGAGATGAACTCGGCGCTTCTCTGTGCCCCGCTGTTGAGCTCCACGCGAGTCTCTGTATCTTTGGCAGCCTCGCCAGATGAGGTGCTGTCGTTTGGGACGGCAGGCTCTCCACCCGATGCCGCCGCAACAGCAGCAAAGTCCCGGTCGCTTTCGCTGTCTGCAGCAGTGTCAGGCTCCTCCTCAGCGCTTGCCTCCTCGCCTATCGTCTCCTCGCTCTTGTCTGCGTCCTGCGTATCGGTTTCGCCCGCAAGGTCGGCAAGGTTGGAGTCGTTCTCTGCAACGGGAGCATAATCGCCATCCACGGCTTCAGCGACAGCAGCGGTTTCGGGGTCTGTTGTCTCAACGCCCCCGGCCACGCTTGAGGCCACAACAGGCTCGGCAGACTCGAGAGCGACGACGCTCAGTGGCGCCTGGAGGTAGAGCAGCTCAACGGCAATGATGCAGGCA
>JAFUBJ010000476.1 GCA_017460265.1 Atopobiaceae bacterium
CGTGCACCGTTCCGGTAAAGACCGAAAGCCCGTTGGCCTCAGCTTCGGCGCGCACGGCGGCATGCTCCTGCTCAAGCGCCTGAGCAGCCTCCTCCTCGGCGGCCTTCTTCGCCTCTTCCTCCGCGGCCTTTGCCGCCCCTTCGTCCTCGGTAGAGGACTCTTCGACGGCCTCGGGCACAGTCGCTTCGCCTGCACTCGTAGGCGTCTCGCCCTTGCCTCCGCACCCACCAAGCGCGACGGCGAGGCTCAAGAGCGCCGCCATAGCGACAGCAGTCAACACGCTCCGTTTCATGACGTCCCTTAGAACTCGAGCGGCCAGAGGGCAAGCTCGCAGCCAGGGGCCTCCGCCGACAAGCCATAGTGCTTGGGATAGTAGCGCGTTGAGAAGGTCAGCTCGCCATCGTTGACAAAGACCTCGACGGAGCTCACGTCGCCAACGACGCGCACGTTGCGCAGGGCGTCAAGCTGCTCGAAGCGAACCGCACGACCAGCACCCACCGCGCCCTTGTCGGTGTCGGTGAAGCGCATCTCAAAGCGCTCTCCGTCCCAGGAGAGCACGAGCTCGTCCGCGATCGTCGCAGTAAAGGACGAAAGCGGAGTCTTGCCATACGCCATGAGGTCGAAGGTCTTCAGGCCGTCCTCGGCGATGAGCTCAGGTGCCCACCGACGCTCGCCACGATAGCGCTCGATCTCGCGGACCGGCCATTGCAGCACGCGACCCCAGCGAGCCGTCACGGTACGCGGAACGGTGAAGCAGTGCTGCCAGCCGTCCTCGACAGTCAGGTTGGTATAGGTCTTCTCGTCGGGCATGCCCATCCAGCCAATGAGCACGCGACGGCCGTCATCGGTCAGGAAGGTCTGGGGGGCATAGAAGTCAAAGCCCGCGTCCCACAGGGCAAAGGGCTGCAGGGAGCACTCGCCCAGCACGTTGCCGTGAAGCACGAAGTATCCGGACTGGTAGACGTTGCGGCGGTCCCAGTCGTCTCCGCGCAGGCCCTGGGGAGAGACGGACAGCACCTTGAGCATGCCGCCGCGCGTCTCGTCGGCCACCTCAAAGTAGTCGGGGCATTCCCACATGTAGCCAAAGGGCTCGTCGGAGGTGATGCGGTTGACCAGCTCCCAGCTCTCCAGGTCCTGCGACCGGAAAACGAGGACCTCGCCCGTGTCGTCCTTCTTGCGTGCGCCCTGGACCATGTAGTAGACGTCTCCGCTGCGCCACACCTTGGGGTCGCGCACGTGGTTGGTGTCGTCCTGGGGGTAGTCCTCGTTGCCCAGCACGGGGTGCTTGGGGCCAAAGTGAGATCCGTCCTCGCTCGACACATGGACCGTGTTGGCCTCGCGTCCGCTGTTGACGTAGTCGTATCCGTCGGAGTCCTCGAGCTTGACGTTGCCCGTATAGAAGACGTGCATGGTGCCGTCCTCCACGTAGGCGCTTCCAGAATAGACCCCACCCACGTCAAAGGGCTGATCGGGATACAGGGCGGCACCCTCGTAGTTCCACTTGATCATGTCGGAGCTGACGGAGTGGCCCCACATCTTCACGCCGCCCTCGGGATTGAAGGGAGAGTACTGAAAATAGGCGTGGTAGGTGTCGCCCAGCTGGCTAAGGCCGTTGGGGTCGTTGAGCCAGCCAACGGGCGGCGTCAGATGAAATGCCTGAGCGTAGGGACCCAGGTTGGCGGTCTTTTCGATTGCCTGACGAAGCGCGTCAAGGTCTTGGGCAAGGGGGTTGGCCATGGCTCCTCCTGATGGAATCAATCTCACATTACCTATGTCTCATGATAGCCAACCGTCAGCAAGGGCGAAATGGTTCTCTGCATAAAAACACGCCCTCAAGAAAAGCGGCTTCTCCCCTACGCTCGCCCATTTGTAACGCAATCAAAATCTAATCACCTCCACTTTGTGACACAATGCATCTATCTGCGTGTATCGGTACCTTCAACAAAGGGAGGCAGCATGCTTCGAGTTGGTATGCTCACTAGCGGCGGCGACTGCCAGGCGCTCAACGCGGCGCTGCGCGGTGTCGCAAAGACTCTGTACGCCAAGAGGGACGACGTCGAGATCTATGGCTTCCTCAATGGCTATCAGGGCATGATCTATGGCAAGTATCGCAAGCTCACGCCGCGCGACTTCTCGGGCATCCTGACCCGTGGCGGCACGATGCTCGGCACCAGCCGCACCCCCTTCAAGGAGCTTGACCTTCCCACGGCTGACGGCATCATGAAGGTCCCCGCCATGAAGCAGACCTATAAGGAGCTCCAGCTTGACGCGCTCGTCATGGGTGGAGGAAACGGCTCGACCAAGACGGCCAACCGCCTGTACGAAGAGGGCCTGAACGTCATCGCGCTGCCCAAGACCATCGACAACGACACCTGGGGCACCGACTACACCTTTGGCTTCGACTCCGCCATCGAGATCGCGACCAAGTGCATCGACGACATCCACACCACCGCAAGCTCTCACGGGCGCGTCTTCGTCATCGAGATCATGGGCCACAAGGTAGGCTGGATCCCCCTGTACGCAGGCATCGCGGGTGGCGCGGACGTCATCCTGCTTCCCGAGATCCCCTATGACCTCGACAAGGTCATCAAGACCATCGAGGAGCGCGACGCCGAGGGCAAGCGCTTCACCATCATCGCCGCTGCTGAGGGTGCCATCACCAAGGAGCAGGCGGCCATGAAGAAGAAGGAATACAAGAAGCTCCTGGCCGAGCGCAAGCACTCCGTCGTGTACGAGATCGCCGACGAGATCGGTGCCCGCACCGGTCGCGAGACCCGCGTCGCCATCCCCGGCCACACCCAGCGCGGTGGCCAGCCCTGCGCCCGTGACCGCGTCTTTGCCACGCAGGTCGGCGTCGAGGCCGCCATGGGCATCCTCGAGGGCGAGTTCGGCTTCATGGTTGCCGACAAGGGCCGCCAGATCGTCCGCGTCCCGATGAGCGAGGTCGCCGGCAAGCTGAAGTACCTCGACCCCAACTGCCAGCTCATCCAGCAGGCTCGCGAGATGGGCATCTCCTTCGGCGACTAAGCGCCTCCGTCTTCAAGCCCTAATACCACAACGGGGTGCACCGTCAGGTGCACCCCGTTTTCTGTTACAACAAGCATCTAGCCGGACGAGAAACCTCGTCCGGCCAGAACCTTACATCCCACACGACTCACCACCCGCATCTCGTCGCAAGACACATCCGGCTTGAGGGGCGTTCCGGATCTTAC
>JAFUBJ010000477.1 GCA_017460265.1 Atopobiaceae bacterium
AGAGCGCACCGAGTCTGTGCGCGCCGACAAAGAGTCGGCCGCATCGGGTGCCCACTTTGCCCCGCGCAAGGAGCTGGGCGTCGTTGCCGTCGCGGCGGGTTCCGGACAGGCAGAGATCCTCTCGTCGCTTGGCGTCGACGTCATCGTCTCTGGTGGGCAGACCATGAACCCCTCCACCGCCGACATCCTCTCTGCGGTCGAGCAGTGCAATGCCGACTCCGTCATCGTGCTTCCCAACAATGGCAACATCCGCATGGCAGCCGAAGCTGCCGTTGCCGCGTGCGAATCCTGCGACGCTGCCGTCGTTCCCACAAAGACGGTCCTTCAGGCCTTCTCTGCGCTCTTCGAGTTTGACCGCGATGCATCGCTCGAAGACAACGTCGAGGCGATGGGCGAGGCGCTGATAGGCGTGCGCGGAGGCGAGGTCACCACGGCCGTCCGCGACTCCCATGCAGCCGACGGGGCTCCCATTCACGCGGGAGACGTCATGGGCATCGAGGATGACGCCATCACCGTGGTGGGTTCTGACGTAGAGCAGGTGACCATCGACGTCATCAACCGCATGATGGATGCCGAGGAGGGCGACACCCTCACCATCCTTGCGGGCGCCGACCTTGATGACGATGCCTTTGATCATCTGGTGCAGAGGATTGAGGAGGCGCAGCCCGACCTTGAGATTGACTCTCAGCGTGGCGAGCAGCCCCTGTATCCGGTCATCTTCGCGATCGAGTAGCGCATGCCCCGGACTGCCACGGTTGCCGAGGCTGCAGAGCGGATTTCAAGAACCTGTGCGCTTGCTGACAACGTCTCGCGCCTTCGCTTCGTGTCTGGTGCGCGTCGCGAGGCGCTTGAGCGTCTTGGCATATTGCGCGTGCGCGACCTG
Organism: Atopobiaceae bacterium; assembly: GCA_017460265.1. Lineage (GTDB taxonomy): Bacteria > Actinomycetota > Coriobacteriia > Coriobacteriales > Atopobiaceae > UBA1367. The sequence continues at coordinate 884 of JAFUBJ010000477.1, forward strand.
CTTCTTCACGTTCCGAGGCGCTACCTTGACTTTACCAACGTGACCAAGGTCGGCCGAGCAGACGTTGGAAGCGACGCCACCGTCGTCGTGACTGTTGATCGCGTTCGGCTCAAGCGTCCCAGGCCGCGCATGCAGATCGTCGAGGTCGACGCCATGGACGACACGGGCGTCATCCAGGCGACGTTCTTCCGCCAACCGTGGTTTGCCGACCAGCTCAAGCAGGGGGACACCGTCGCGCTCTCGGGCAAGGTCTCCTTCAGTTATGGGTTCAAGCAGATGAAGGCCCCGTTTTACGAGGTGCTTTCCTCGGCGGGGGAGCAGAGCGGATACGCGCGTGTGCTCCCCGTGCATCCTGTGGGCGAGGGCATCACCGCATCGTGGATGCGTAGGATCGTGGCCGCGGCGCTTGAGGACGCGGGCGATGTCTGCGACCATCTGCCGCCCTCGCTCGTTGCGCGAAGGCATCTCATGACGCTTGGGCGGGCGGTGAGAGCGGTCCACTTCCCGTCCTATCTTGTCGAGGCGTCCGAGGCACGGCGGCGCCTTGCCTACGACGAGCTGCTCAGCCTGCAGCTGGCGCTTCTGACAAGACAGAGAATCGACCTCGCGGGGGTCAAACCGTTCGTGCATGTCACGTCTGGTCCCCACATGGATGCCTTGCTGGCGGCGCTGCCCTTTTCCCTCACAGACGAGCAGCGCACGGCCGCCGACCAGATTCTGGCTGACATGGCGGCCCCACATGTCATGAACCGCCTGCTTCTTGGTGATGTCGGTACGGGCAAGACTGCCGTCGCCGCAGTTGCCCTGGCCGCCGTTGC
>JAFUBJ010000478.1 GCA_017460265.1 Atopobiaceae bacterium
AGTATCGCAACCTCATGGTCGTGGGCGACGACGACCAGTCCATCTACAGCTGGCGTGGCGCCGACATCCAAAACATCCTTGACTTCGAGAAGGACTATCCCGAGGCAAAGGTGGTCCGCCTTGAGCAGAACTACCGCTCGACGGGTCACATCCTGGCGGCGGCAAACGCGGTGGTCGCGCACAACGCGCGCCGCAAGGAGAAGCGCCTCTTCACCGAGGCGGGCGATGGCGAGCCCATCCGCGTGTTTCAGGCGGCAGACGAACGCGACGAGGGCCGCTGGATCGGCTCGGAGATAGAGAAGCTGCATGACGCAGGCACGAGCTACGACGACGTGGCTGTCTTCTACCGCACCAACGCGCAATCCCGCATTCTGGAAGACATGTTCCTGCGAGCGGGCGTGCCCTACAAGATCGTGGGCGGCACGCGCTTCTTCGACCGCGCCGAGATTCGCGACGTCATGGCCTACCTCAAGCTGGTCGTCAACCCCGACGACGACGTGAGCGCCCTGCGCGTGGTCAACACGCCGCGCCGCGGCATCGGCACCACGTCGGTCCGCAAGATCAGCGCCTACGCGGCCGAGCACGGCCTTTCCTTCCTTGCCGCGGCACAGTCCTGCGTGGCCGAGACGGGTCTGCTTTCCGCCAAGGTGCGCGGCAGCCTGGGAGAGTTCTGCAGCGTTATCGAGGCTGGGCGCCACATGACGGGAGAGCTGCGCGACGTGGTGGAGGCCATCGTCGACCGAACGGGTCTCATTCAGTCCCTGCGGGCCGAGAACACGATAGAGGCCGACGGCCGCATCGAGACCATCCAGGAATGCTTTGGCGTTGCGGCGGAGTTTGACGAGACGCACGACGACGTGGAGGAGACGCTCGAAAGCCTGCGGCAGCTGCGTGAGGCGGGCGCTCTTGACGCGTCCGACCTGCCTGAGGCCCTTGCTTCCGAGGTTGCAGCCGACGCGGCCACGCGTGACGTTGCGCAGCCCGAGACGCCGCAGGTTGCCGCCGAGAAGCTCCCCGCGCTCATGGAGTGGCTTGCCTTGCGCTCCGACCTGGATGCGCTCGCGGGCTCGACGAGCGCCATCACCATGATGACCGTCCACTCCGCCAAGGGCCTGGAGTTTCCCGTGGTCTTTGTGGCGGGCATGGAGGACGGCATCTTCCCGCATCGCGCACATGAGGGGGAGGGCGAGCATCTGGAGGAGGAGCGTCGCCTTGCCTACGTGGCCATCACGCGAGCCGAGCGCAAGCTCTACCTCACGTATGCCACGACACGGCGCATGTATGGCTCGACCGATGCCTATCCCCGCAGCCGCTTCCTGAACGAGATTCCCGAGGAGCATATCCAGAGCATAGGGGTGGGTTCGTCGGGCTTCTCGGGCACGGGCTGGGCAAAGCGTGGCGACCGCCATGGTACCTATGGCTCGGGTCGTGGCTCTGAGGTCTATGGCGGCAACGTGTTTGGCTCACGCACACGCTCGACGGGCGGCTCGCGAGAGGCGGCGCGGCCCGCTCCCATCAAGAAGGACGCCAAGAAGGCGGCGGAGAGCTTCCTTCCGGGGGATCAGATCTCTCACAAGACGTTTGGGCCCGGCAAGGTCCTCGCGGTTCAGGGAGACACCATCGAGGTGCGCTTCACGCGGACCGGCAAGACCAAGAAGCTCATGAAGGGCTTTGCACCCATCGTCAAGATTGAGGGATAGCCACTTCCGTCGATGCCGCCACGCCCTGCTCGGGCGAGCTGATGCGCACCTGCCAAGGCTTGCCTGCAAGCCCTCGCGACATGAGGTCGATGGCATCGATGGCATTGGCATCCGGCCAGACAAAGGCGATTACCGACGCATCGACGGCCAGCGCATCCACGTCTCCAAACCGAACCTTGGGCTCGCTACCGGGCACGAGGAGGTCGCCCAGCACCTTGACGACGATGGCGCATATCTCTTCGGCTACCTTGTCATAGTCAGCGCTTTTGTCAACCGCCACGTGCATGGTGACGGCAGCCGCCGACTTATCCGTCAGCTTGGTGAACGACGTCGTTGAGAGCACCGAGTTGGGGATGTACTCGACGTTGCCGTTGCGTGCCTTGACGATGGTGTTGCGCCAGGTGATGTCGGAAACCGTCCCTGAGAAGCCTCCAACCGCGATGAAGTCGCCAGGCATGATGATGTGCGCCACCATGAGCGTCAGGCCACCGAACATGTTTGATATGGTGTCCTGCATGCCAAGCGAGACGGCAAACGACGTCACGCCAAGTGCCGTGACAAAGGCTGTGGGCTCGATGCCGAAGACTGGGTGCAACACCAGGAGCAGAGCGAGGCTCCAGATGAAGCCGCGCAAAATGTTGATGAAGATGGAGGCCTGGGGAACCTCTGCCACTCTGAGCGCGTTACTTGAAAACTTCACCGCAAAGTGCTGTGCAATGAGCGCCGCGAGTATGACGACCACAAGATACGTAAGCTTTCCGACAGGAGTGGTCACGTTTATCGCAGAAAAGAGCTGCTCCAGAAATTCGTTCATGTGTGTGTCGCCTTCCCGTCCGCTCGTCCCACTGTTCATTATTGCCTATACTCTTCTACACATCTGCCAAATGAAAGGATGACTTAGCATGGACGAAACCGAGAAGAGCGACGGAATGGCGCAGAAGCGAGACCTGTGGCCTTTGGCCTTGGCCTTCGTGCTGGGTGCGCTGGTCGCGGCGCTGCTGCTTCCCGCTTTCCAGAAAGGTGCGAACCCCGGCGAGGCGCCTGCAGGCGAGACGGAGGCTGCGGGAACGTCAGAGCCTCTGGACCTGGCCACGACCTTCCCCTCCTGGAACCAGGAGAGCACCTCGCTTGCCAATCTCGTCGCCTTTGTGCAGGACGTGACCGACCCGGCAAGCCCCAACTACAAAGAGCCGGAGGAGCGCATCGCCGTCTTTGACATGGACGGGACCATCATCAGCGAGCGGGCGCCGTACTACCTGGACTATATGCTGCTCATCCACCGCGTGCTCGACGACCCCACGCACGAGGCGAGCGCAGACACCGTCGAGCTGATGGAAGAGGTCAAGAGCTATGCCCTGCGCGGCGAGAAGAACAGCGACCTCAGCCCCCGGCGCCGCATCGCCATCGCCCACGAGTTTGCGGGGATGACGCCTGACGAGTTCCACACCTACGTGCGCGACTTCCTGGACAACGAGCCCGTCATCGGCTTTGACGGCATGACGTACGGCGGGAGCCTCTATAAGCCCATGCTCGAGGTCATCAGCTACCTCAAGGCCAACGACTTTGACGTCTGGATGGTCTCTGCCTGCGAGCGCGAGGTCGTTCGTACGGCGGTGGCGCCTTTGGGCATCGCCCCCGACCACGTGATTGCGACCGACGTGGCCTACGCCACGAGCGATCAGGGTGACGCAGTGGCGCACGAGGTGACCATGGCGCAGGGCGAGAAGGTGGTTCTCTCCGAGCCGCTCAGCTCCGACAAGTGCGAGTACACCGGCAAGGTCCTTGCCATCGCGCGCGAGATCGGACGTGAGCCGGTGCTGGCGTTTGGCAACAGCTCGGGCGACTATGCCATGCTCAACTATGCCGAGACGAGTGGCGGCGCAGGCTTCATCGTGATTGCCGATGACGAGGTGCGCGAATACGGCAACGCCGAGAAGGCGGCAAAGACCAGCCAGACCGCGGCCGACGAGTCGTGGGACACGTTCTCGATGCGCAACGACTGGGCCACGATTTACGGCGAGGGCGTCGAGCGGACCGAGCTGCCGGCCGTCGAGGAGGAAGTCGAGCTTGCCGAGGCGGCGTAGCGCACGTGAGGATGGGATTCGTGCGCCAGAACGCGCGAGTCTGCCACGATACGAGAGGAAACGACATGAAGATAGGCATCATCGCCGCCATGGAGTCTGAGCTCGACCTGCTCAAGGCCCAGATGGGGGAGTACAAGGCCACGACGATTGCGGGTGTGGAGTTTTACGAGGGCAAGCTGGGCGGCAGGGAGGTCGCCATGGTTGTTGGCGGCGTGGGCAAGGTGAACTCTGCCGTGCACGCACAGTTGCTGATCAGCAAGTTTGGCGTCGACGCGCTTGTGTTTACCGGCGTTGCGGGCTCTCTTGACCCCAAGATCGACATCTGCGACATCGTGGTTTCAACCGACTGCGTGCAGCACGACGTCGAGGCGGTGGCGCTGGGCTACGCTCCCGGCGAGATTCCCTATCAGGAGGTCTCCTTCTTCAAGGCGGACGAGAACCTGCGCAAGGCGGCGGTTCGCGTCGTGGG
>JAFUBJ010000479.1 GCA_017460265.1 Atopobiaceae bacterium
AAGCGCGAGAAGAAGGCCATCCAGAAGCTGACGGACCAGTACACGGCGAAGGTCGACGAGCTTCTTAAGACCAAGACCGCCGAGGTCATGGAGATCTAGTGCAACGCGACATCCAAAAGCTCAAGGCATACTTCGCAGACGCCCCGGCCGACATCTCGCTTGACGACGTCGACCTCGAGCGCATCCCAAGCCACGTCTCGCTCATCATGGACGGCACCGGTCGGTGGGCGCAGGCACGGGGGCTTGACCGCTCGCGAGGCCACGTTGCCGGCGTGGACTCCCTGCGCGAGGCGGTCACGACGAGCGTCCGCCTGGGGATCGACGTCCTGTCTGCGTATGCCTTCTCGACCGAGAACTGGAAGCGCCCCCAGCGCGAGGTAAACCTGCTCATGCATCTGTTTGCCACCACGCTTGTCAAGGAGCTGCCGCTCTTCCATCAGGAGAACGTCCGTCTCCGCTTCCTGGGCGATCTGGACGCGCTTCCCAAAGAGACCCGCGACGTGTTCCAGCGCGGTCTTGACGAGACCGCGGGCTACGACGGCATGACGTTTGCCCTCGCCGTCAACTATGGCTCTCGTGCCGAGATTGCCCGCGCCGCAAGGCTCATCGCCGCCGACGTCGCCTCTGGTGCCCTTGCGCCTGAGGACGTCGACGTCGACGCGATCTCCGGCCGTCTCTACACCGCGGGCCTGCCCGACCCCGACCTGCTCATTCGCACGTCGGGCGAGCTGCGCCTCTCAAACTACCTGCTTTGGCAACTTGCCTATACCGAGATGTACGTCACCGACACGCTATGGCCTGACTTCGACCGCTGGGAGTACCTCAGGGGCGTCAGGGCTTTCCAGGGCCGCGGAAGGCGCTATGGGGGAGTGGTGAGCTCGTGAGCGAGCAGGAGCGAAACGACCATACGCAAAAGGCCACGGCCGCGCCGAATGCGCGCGTCTCCGGCGGCAGCCGGCTTGAGGCCAGCATAGACCGCCTGGAACGCTTCCGCGCCTCGCGCAGGGAGCGCTTCGAAGAGGGTGCCCTGCGCGGGCAGCGCGTGCGCGGCTGGACGGAAAAGCTGATCTTGCGCACGGCGACCGGCGTCCTCTATGCCGTCCTCATCATTGGCTGCCTTTACTTTGGGCGCATTCCCACGTCGCTGATCATCTCTGCCATGGCGTGGCTCTGCTGCTCCGAGTTCTTCCGTATGGCGCGCGCCGCGGGCAGGATGCCCAACGACGCCTGGGGCCTTGCCATCGCCTTGGCATACCCCCTCGCTCCGCTCATTCCCATCACGCACGGCTCGCTGCTCATAACGGCGGTCCTTCTGCTGGGCTGCGCCGTGTGGTATGTGGCAACTCCTCGCGCGAACATCTCTGACGTGGCCATAACTGCCTTCGGACCCATCTACACGTCCCTGGCCTTCTCCTGCATCGCCTTCATCCGTGCGTCCGAGCCTGGGTGGGGAGGCTTCTTCCTGACGCTGGGCGTCATGGGCGCGGTATGGGCAAACGACTCGGCCGCCTATCTCGTTGGGTCTCGCCTGGGCAAGCACAAGCTTGCGCCGCGCATCTCTCCCAACAAGTCGGTCGAGGGCTTCTGGGGAGGCATCGTCGCCTCCATGGCGGTGTGGGCGCTGCTCGGCGCGTTCAAGATCCAGGGCCTTGGAATGGTGCATGCCCTGCTCATCGGCGCCATCGTTGCCTTCACCTCCGTCGTTGGCGACCTCTTCGAGTCGCGCATCAAGCGCGGCGTCGGCGTCAAGGACTCCGGTGACATCCTGCCTGGCCACGGCGGGCTGCTCGATCGTTCCGACTCCATGCTCTTTGGGGGCATGGCAGCATACGTTCTTCTTCACATAGGGGGAATTCTTTGAGCATCTTCCTCGACAACTATGCCGGTCTCATCCGGCGCCATCCCATGCGCGTCGCCGTCATCGGCGCCACGGGCTCCATTGGCAGGCAGACCCTTGACGT
>JAFUBJ010000480.1 GCA_017460265.1 Atopobiaceae bacterium
ACGATCCACCACATGAACTTCCAAGACTCAAGAATCGCCTTGCCGTCAAAGCGCAGGTAATCCTTGCCGCCAAGGGCAAACGTTGCGGCAACGGCGGCGATGGCTCCTCCCAGCGTGGCAAACAGGTCAAGGTCGGCGCCAAGGAACATGGCGATCATGACTCCCGCCATCTCGCCTCCAAAAACCAAGGCAAGTGAAAGTAGCGCCCCAATGAGCTTTCCCGTTCCGTTACCAGCTCGCGATTGTTCCATGTGCATTCCGTTCTCGTGGCTACACTGGTCTTCATACCCAGTATAGGAGGAACCATCTCATGCTAATTAGACGAGCCCAACAAAAGGACATGCCGGGCATCTGCTCGCTTCTTGAACAGGTTTTGATGGTGCATCACAATGGCAGGCCTGATCTCTTCAAGGCAAACACCCGAAAGTACACCGACGACGAGCTGAGGCAGATCATTGCCGACGACGAGCGGCCCATATTCGTGGCAGTCGACGAGGGCGCACCGGAGGGTGAGGTTTTGGGCTATGCCTTCTGCGTCATCGAGCGCTACGAAGGCCACAACACCATGACCGATCGCATGACCCTCTACGTTGACGACATCTGCGTGGACGAGGCTGCTCGGGGAAAGCACGTGGGAACGGCACTTTACAACCACGTCATTGACTACGCACGTACGGAAGGCTTTTACAACGTCACGCTCAACGTGTGGAGCTGCAACCCGGGCGCCCAGGCGTTCTATGAGGCTATGGGGATGCGCCCCTATCGCATAGGAATGGAGACGATTCTGTAGCGTGCCCGTATAATCAAGGAAGCACTGCAGGAAATGCTGTCTTTGCACAGCAAGCATAAAGGAGGCACACATGCAGTATGAGATTCGTGGCGGATCCTTTCCCATCGTCATTTGCCAGCTTGCCGCTGGGGAGAAGATGATCACCGAGAGCGGTTCCATGACCTGGATGACGCCCAACATGCAGATGGAGACGCAGGGTGGCGGCGTTGGAAAGATGTTTTCCAAGGCACTTTCCGGCGAGAGCATGTTCCAGAACATCTATACCGCCGCAGGTGGCCCAGGCATGATTTCGTTTGGCTCGAGCTTCCCCGGCAAGATCATCCCCATCGAGATTGCCCCAGGCAAGGACTTTATCCTGCAGAAGAGGGCGTGCCTTGCGTCCGAGATGGGCGTCAAGCTTGACATCCACTTCAGCAGGAAGTTTGGTTCCGGCTTATTTGGCGGCGAGGGCTTCATCATGCAGCGCCTCTCCGGCAGCGGCATCGCCTTTGCCGAGATTGACGGCGACCTGGTTGAGTACCAGCTTCAGCCTGGCCAGCAGATGGTTGTCGACACCGGATACGTGGCTGGCTTCGAGAGCACCGTCAGCCTCGACATCGTGCAGGTCAAGGGCGTGAAGAACATGTTCCTTGGCGGCGAGGGCATCTTCAACACCGTGCTTACGGGCCCTGGCCGCATCTGGCTGCAGACCATGCCCATCCCCAGCGTTGCCAGCGCAATCCAGCCGTTCATCGTGACTCACTAACGAACACACCAAAGCGGAAAAGCAAGGCGGCTCGAGCACTTCTCGGGCCGCCTTCTCTTGGGCAAATATCGCTATCAACATGCAACCGTTTCGGACGACTTTCACGCGGAACTTGTCCGAAGTGGGTAGCGTGCTGCCTGTTTCGGACAACTCTGCTGGGGAACTTGTCCGAAGCAAGTTGCGTGCTGCCTGCTTCGGACGACTCTGAAGCAGAAATTAAACAGGTACCTGTGTTATGTAGATGCTATGGAGCCAAGCATCCGCACTTGGTATTACACAGGTACCTGTTATTCTACTGTCGACAGCAAACGTACATAGAAAGGAACAGCTGTGGACAAGCACGAAAAGAAACAGGCAAAGAGGTTTGAGAAGGACCAGATGTCGCTCGCGTTCAAGGTCGGACGCATGGGCAGGCTGATGCATCGCTTCAACATGGTGAACGCCCATAGGCATGGATCCATCGGCGACCCCACCCGTGGTCAGGGGCGCGTCCTTGCCCTGCTCGCCGTCAAGCCAAAGACCACCCAGCGCGAGCTGTCGTACCTCCTTGACATGCGTCAGCAGTCGCTTTCCGAGCTGCTGGCAAAGCTCGAGGAAAAGGGCTACATCACACGCGAGAAGTCCGAGGAGGACGGGCGCGTGACCGTGGTCGAGCTCACCGAGGAGGGTCGTGCCGCGGCCCCTTCGCCCGAGGACATGAGCCAGCGCCCCGACGGGCTTGAGTGCCTCGACGATGAGGAGCGCACAGAGCTCGAAACGCTTGTGGACAAGGTGACGAGCTCGCTGGAAGAGAAGCTCGTTGCCCTTGGCGATGACCCCTATGCTCCGCCGCGCAGGCCTCACGGCGAGCATGGACCCCACAGGGAGAGGGGTCGCGGAGAAGGACGTGGCCCCCAAGGCCATGGCTGGGATCCCCGCAGAGACCACCTTAGACAGGCATAGCTGCTGGCAACGCAGGTGATGGCCCAAGGGAGAGGGGCCTTCACGGCCAGAAAGGGCCTGCCGGATTCTTTGTCCGGCGGGCCAGTTTGCGTTACAGACAAAACGTTCAGTACGTCCTGAAAAGCCTACTCCTCAGCGGACGCTTCCTCGGCAGGAGCTTCCTCAGCAGGTGCTTCCTCGGCAGCGGCTTCGACGGCCTCCTCGACGACCTCCGGCTCGACGTCCACCACCTCTGAATCGTCGACAGCAGGCTCGGCCTCAGCCGCGGGCTCAGCTTCGATCTCGGGCTCGACGGCGTCCTCGTCAACCTCAACAGGCTCGACTTCCTCTATCTCTGCCGCACCAATGAAGCCGTCGCCGTCAAGGTCACGCCCCGTCTGGACCTCAATGAAGTCGACCGCCTTCACCAGCGTGTCCTGAGCCATGGCAGCGGCCTTCTCAACGTGGGGGCGGGCCTGGTCAATCATGGGCGCCGCCTTTTCGCTCACCTGGTCTACCACGGGCTTGGCAGCCTCTGTGGCCTGGTCGACCATGGGCTTTGCCGCCTCGGCAACCTGGCCAATGACAGGCTTTGCGGCCTCTGCGGCCGAGCTGGCGACACCAGACACGCCCTCGGCGATCTTCTTCACGTGCGGTTTGGCTGCCTCGGCAACCTCGCCCGCGCGTGCGGCGGCGTTGGAAATCACGGGTTTTGCCTTCTCGGCAAACGACGACGCTTTCTCGCCAACCTCCTCGGCCATCTCAGACGCCTTCTCGACCAGGTCGTTGAAATTAAAAGCCATCTTGTCCCCCTCTGTTCACTGGGCTTGTGCCCATTTGTACGTGACCAACAGTGCAAATGCTCGCGCTCAACCTACGAGACGGTCTTCCTTACGGCATCCGACCAGCCATTGAGCAGCTGCTCGGCACGTTCGCGCGACATCTTGGGCGTGAAGACATCATCGCTCGAGCGCAGGGCCTTCAGCGCATCGGTGTCCTTCCAGAACCCAACGGCCAGGCCGGCAAGGTAAGCCGCCCCAAGCGCCGTGGTCTCGGGGTTCTGCGGACGATGCAGCTCGCACCCCAAGACGTCTGACTGGAACTGCATGAGGAAGTTGTTCCTCGAGGCGCCTCCGTCGACGTTGAGCAGCGAAAGCGGCGCGCCGGAATCGGCCTCCATAGCCTTCACGAGGTCGGCGATTTGGTACGCCATGGACTCGAGCGCCGCGCGGACGATGTGGTTGCGGTTGGTGCCGCGCGTCATGCCCACGATGGTGCCACGTGCATCGGGCTTCCAGTACGGAGCGCCCAAGCCCGTGAAGGCCGGGACAAGGTACACGCCGCCCGTATCCATCTCCGACATGGCCATGGCCTCGGAGTCCGCCGCGTTAGATAGAAGGCCCAGCTCGTCGCGGAGCCACTGGATGGTGGCGCCTGCCATGAACACGCTGCCCTCAAGCGCATATTCCAAATGCCCGGTGCCCGGAGCAGAAGCCGCAATGGTCGTGACCAGGCTGTTCTTGGAATCGCAGGCCTCTGCGCCCGTGTGCAGCAGCAGGAAGCAGCCCGTGCCGTAGGTGTTCTTTGCCTCGCCAGCCTCAAAGCAGCACTGCCCAAAGAGCGCCGCCTGCTGGTCTCCCGCCACGCCCGCAATGGGAATCCCCACAGGAAGCCCGAGGTAGCTCGTCGTGCCAAAGTCACCAGAGGACGGACGAACCTCAGGCATCATTGACGCGGGAATGTCAAAGAGGTCAAGCAGCCACGGATCCCAGGTGCCCTCATGGATGTTGAAGAGCATGGTGCGGCTTGCGTTGGTCACGTCCGTCGCGTGAACCTTGCCACCCGTCAGCACCCACACGAGCCAGGTGTCGACCGTGCCAAAGATGAGGTCGCCAGCCTCGGCACGCTCGCGCGCGCCGTCGACGTTGTCAAGCAGCCAGCGAATCTTGCTTGCCGAGAAGTACGCGTCGGGAAGCAGCCCCGTCTTCTCCTGGATGGTCCGTGCCACGTCAGGATCCCCGCAAAGCTCCTCGACCAGGCGGGCGGTGCGACGGCACTGCCACACGATGGCGTTGGCAATAGGCTCGCCCGTCACGCGGTCCCAGACGAGTGTGGTCTCGCGCTGGTTGTCGATGCCGATGGCGGCGATGTCCTGGGCCTTGAGGCCATTTCTGGTGATGAGCTCGGTCAGCGAGCCAATCTGCGAAAGCAGGATGTCCTGGGGATTGTGCTCCACCCATCCCGGAGAGGGATATATCTGCGGAAACTCGCGTTGGGCCACGTCGAGCATCTGACCCTGCTCGTCAATGAGCACGGCACGCGAGGACGTAGTGCCCTGGTCGAGCGCTATCACGTATTGCTTGCCCATGGTGCTTCCTTTCAAACTCCGCGACCCTACAGACGTTCCTCGACCCACGCCAGGACGTCGTCATAGACCCGCTGATGGTCGGTCTCGTTCAAGATCTCGTGGCGCATGTGCTCGTAGATGGTGCACGTGACGTCCTGCGACCCAGCATCTCGCGCCATCTGGGCAGAGATGCGGACGCCCTCGCCCATGTTGCCCACGGGATCGCCGTCGCCGGCAATGTAGAGGAGCGGAAGCTCCGGCGGAACACGCACGCAGCATGCCATGTCGCAGACCTCGCGCGTGAGGGCCGTCACCGTGCCATAGCCACCAGCCGAGAACGAGAATCCGCTCGCCTCGTCGCCCATGTAGGTCTTGACGTTCTCTTCGTTGTAGGAAAGCCAGTCAAGGGGCGTCTTGGCATCTTTGATGGCCTTGGAATAGGCGCCCACGCCCATGCCCTCGATGAGCGGGCTGATGGTGTCCTCGCCCTTGAAGGTGGCCACCATCTTGCAGACCAGGTTGCCCATGGACGAGGTCGCGGGGGGAACATGGCCGGTGCCGCAGATGATGGCGCCCGCAAGGCCCTTGCCCTCACGTGCGATATAGGCGCGCGTGACGAAGCTTCCCATGGAGTGACCGAAGATGAAGTGGGGCGTTCCCTCGGGAACCTTGTCGTGGATTACCCCACGCATGCGGCCAACGTCGTTAATCAGCGTCTCTTTGCCCGTCTTGATCGGCAGCTTTCCCCAACGGTCGCGTGTGGAACTGCCGCCATGGCAGATATGGTCATGGCCACAGGCAACAAAGCCATTGCAGGCAAGGAAGCGGGCAAAGTCACCATAGCGACCCGTGTGCTCGGCCATGCCATGGACGATCTGTATCACACCGCGCGGCTTCTCGACCGCACCCCATGGGTCATCCGCAGCGGCGTCGGGACCCATTCCCTTGGGCCACCAGATATAGCCGTGGATGCGGGAGCTGCCATCGGAGGAGTCAAACCAAATCTCCTCGCGCTCGATGGACTCCTTGTCTTCCATGCGTCTCCCTTCTCGATGTGCTCATGGATGCAGCAAGGTTACGGCACCGCGGCAAACACGTGCGGCAGCAATCGACTGCCGCACGTGTCACGTCGGGGAGAGGGGCCGCACCAAAAGGGCAACACCTTTGGTGCGGGAAGGCTTTAGGCCTCTTCGGCGAGGCTCTTCTGCATGTCCTCAAGGACGATGGGCAGGAAGTAGCGAATCTGCTTGCGCCACCAGGGCCAGTCGTGGTTGACGTCGTTGCCCCAGAAGTCGCACCACACCGGGATGCCCTTGGCGCGGCAGGTGTCGCGAATGATGCGCAGGTCGGCAATGCCCATGTCCTCCCATGCACCCTGACCAACGCACAGGACAAGCTGACGCTTGGCATAGATGTCGACGTAAGGGTGGTCGGCCGGCATGTTGGGCAGAAACGCCGTGATGCAGTTTCCATACAGCACGTCATTCATCCAGTCGCCCCAGAAATAGCCCGTGCTGTACACGCCCGAGAGGGCAATGCAGCCCTGGAAGAGGTCGGGACGCCTGAACGCCGCGATGGCCGCGTGAGTCGCGCCCATAGAGCAGCCCGTAGTGAGCGGGCGGAGGTCCGACCCGTTGACTTCGTGCACAAAGGGAACCAGCTCATCGGTCACGAAGCGGAAGTAGTCCTCCTGCCTCTGGGCGCGCCAGGTCTTGTCGCCCCAGGTGTCAGACCCGCTCTCCTCGTCGGTGTTGTCCACCGAGCAGACCTGGATGGTCCCGGACTCGATGTAGTCGGCAAGGGTCTCGATCATGCCGAAGTCCTCGAAGTTGTTGCTCTTGGCGTCCTGCGCCTGAAATGCGACCACGGGATACCCGCTGTCGCCATAGACAATGACGCTCATGTCCTTTCCAAGCGCGTCGCTGTGACGGGTTATGAAGTCTCGCCTCATGGTCACTCCCTCTAGGTTGGCAATCGTTAGCTTGATGCTAGCGAGAAAATGCTGCCTTCGGGGGTCAGATGGCTGGCCTATCTGCCGAGCGGCAAGCCCGAGAGGTCCGCAACGTCCTCTATGGTCGCGACAAGGGACTCAAGCCCCGCGAAGTCCTCGGCAGAGAAGCGGTTCAGAAGAGGGCTGTCAATGTCCAAGACTCCCACGACCTCGCCCTTGGCGTGCAGAGGTATGACCACCTCGGAGTTGGATGTGCTGTCGCACGCAATGTGACCTGCGAACTCGTGGACGTTGGGCACGAGCTGGGACTCGTCTTTTGCGGCAGCCGTCCCGCACACGCCCTTTCCGTAGGCAATGCGCACGCAGGCAACCTTGCCCTGAAATGGCCCCAGCATGAGGCTCTTCTCCTCGCCCGAGCAATCGGCAAGGTAGAAACCTGCCCAGTTGAGGTCAGCCATGGCATCCATGATGAGCGCGGAGGCGTTTGACATCACGGGCAGCCAGTGAGGTTCGCCTTCCGTGAGCGAGCGGATCTGGGCGCAAAGCAGCTTGAAGTCGGTCATGTCACGCTCCCATCATGGATGTCGGCACGAAAAATAGGCCTGCAAACGACACATTCCATTCTATTCCACCGCACATATCCTCCACTTATTCCCTCGCCTGAAACAACTCACTGCTAGCATGGAGCGCACGTGCATACAGAAAGGAGAACGAACATGAACTTCGTCTTCATATCACCGCAGTTCCCTGACACCTACTGGCAGTGGTGTGCCGCACTCAAGCGCAATGGCGCCAACGTCCTTGGCATTGGCGATACCCCCTATGACAACATCTCTGACGAGCTCAAGGGCGCCCTCACCGAATACTATTGGGTCTCCTCGCTCGAGGACTACGACCAGGTATTCCGCGCCGTGGCGTTCTTCTCGTGGAAGTACGGCAAGATCGACTGGCTCGAGTCGCAGAACGAATACTGGCTGAGCCAGGACGCGCGGCTGCGCGACGACTTCCACATCACCACGGGCCCCAGTTCGGCGCAGATGGCCCAGTGGCAGTCAAAGGCCGAGATGAAGCCCCTCTACGCAGCTGCCGGCGTGCCCACAGCGCGACAGATCCGGGCAACGACCCTACGTGCCGCGCAGGCGTTTGCGAAGAAGGTGGGCTACCCGCTCTTCACCAAGCCCGAGAAGGGCGTCGGCGCTGGAGGCGTCAAGAAGATCGAGGACGCTGCCGACCTCAAGGCTTTCTTTGCCGACCTGCCCTCGGAGCCGTATGTCATCGAGGAGTACATCACCGCCGAGCTCTGCAGCTATGAGGCCATCCTTGACTCAAAGGGCGATCCTCTCTTCGAGAACCAGAGCGAGTTCCAGCCCTCCATCGCAGAGGTCGTCGAGAAGGAACTTGACGTGGCCTACCACGCCTGCCCCGACGTTGACCCCAAGCTCGCGGAGCGCGGACGGGCAACGGCCAAGGCCTTTGGCATCACCTGCCGCTTTGTGCACATGGAGTTCTTCCGCCTGACCGACGAGCGCCCTGGCCTGGGAGGCCCTGGCGACTACGTGGGCCTCGAGGTCAACGTCCGCGCCCCCGGCGGCTTCACGCCCGACCTCATCAACTATGCGCACTCCTCCGACGTCTACCAGATCTGGGCAGACATGGTCTGCTTTGACGAGCGCCGCACGCCCGAGAGCGACGACACCTATTTCTGCTGCTACGTCGCACGTCGCGATGGCAAGGAATACGTGCACAGCCACGAGGAGGTCATGGAGCGCTTTGGCGACAAGATGGCGCTGCAGCGCCGCGTGCCCGACGTGCTCTCTGACGACCTGGGCAACATCATGTATGTCGTGAGGCTCAAGACCGAGGAAGAGCGCCTTGAGTTTGAGAACTACGTGATGGAGCGGCGTTAATGTCCCAACGGCACGCATTTGCAGAGGGGCTGCGAGACGGCCTTCCCATAGGGCTGGGTTATCTCGCAGTCGCTTTCTCGTTGGGAATCGCGGCACGCAACGCGGGGCTCGACGCCTTCCAGGGCTTCATGGCAAGCCTTCTGTGCATTGCCTCGGCCGGGGAGTACGCAGGCTTCACGTTCATTGCGGCTCACGCCTCCTACCTCGAGATCGTTCTGGGCAGCATCGTGGCCAACGCACGATACCTGCTCATGAGCACCGCACTTTCCCAACGCTTTGCGCCAGACACGCCCTTCGTCCACCGCATTGGCGTTGGCCTGGGCATCACCGACGAGATCTTTGGCCTCGCCATTGCACGCCCCGGTACGGTGGAGCCCATCTAACAGTACGGCGCCATGCTCTCCTCCATCCCCCTGTGGTGCATCGGCACCTCCGCGGGCATCATCGCGGGAAACCTGCTTCCCGCGCGCGTGGTCACAGCACTTTCTGCCTCGCTCTTTGGCATGTTTTTGGCCGTCATCATGCCGGCGGCCCGCGCCGACCGCGTGGTGCGCGTCTGCGTCATCGCCAGCTTTGCCGCAAGCTACGTGACGAGCTACCTGATTCCCGTGACAGCCGCCTGGTCAAGCGGCACGCGCACCATCGTCCTGACGGTGCTCATCTCGGCGGTGGCGGCCATCCTGCGCCCCGTCGAGGACGAAGGCGAGGTGGGGCATGCAGCCTAGCATCTGGGGGTCCATCCTGGTCATGGGCGCGACCATCATCGCCATCCGCCTCTTGCCGCTGACGCTCATCCAGCGGCCGCTCAAAAGCCGCTTCCTGCACTCGTTTTTGCACTACGTTCCCTACGTCACATTGGCGGTCATGACCTTTCCCGCCATCGTGGAGACGTGCGAGACGCCGCTCGCCGGATTAGCCGCCCTCGTGGCAGGCGCCACGGCGGCCTGGTTTGGGGCAAACATGGTGAGCGTCGCGGCTCTCTGCTGCGTCGTGGCCTTCGTGTTGGGCCTCCTGTGAGACGCCGGGGGTAGCCCCCTTTGTTGCGCGCAACAAAGGGGGCTACCCCCGGCGTCTCACAGGAGGCC
>JAFUBJ010000481.1 GCA_017460265.1 Atopobiaceae bacterium
CCATTCCCGCGGAGGAGCTGGCTGAGCTTGCGGTAAGGCTTGTGTGCGAGGGGTTTAGTGCACTTAAGGCATAAACGAGACAATGTAGTGTACCCTTTACCGCAATCATTCGGACTCCCAAAACAAGAGGCCGAGTAGTTGCGGTAAAGGGTACACTGCAGCCCACAAAGAAACCCAACTGCGCAGCTCCCCAGCAGTCTCATGAGCTACGAATGCCTCGAGAGCGCAGCCACAAACGAACGGTATTCGGCTGGCGACATCCTGTATGTCTTACGAAAAATGCGATTGAAGTGGCTGTAGCTTGCGTAACCAACCATAGAAGCGATGTCTTGTATCGGAAGGTCCGAGTTGATCAAGAGCCCTCGGGCGCGATTGAGCCGGGCAGATACGATGAGCTCATTCGCACCCATGCCGCACCGGCTTCTAACAAGACGCGAGAAGTACGCAACGCTGTAGCCGCATTGCGCCGCAAGCGATGACACGCTAACGGTGTCGCAGTGCTCGTGGATGTAATCGACGATTTCCATCATCTGACGATCGAGCCCAAAGAAGCTATAGGTGTCAATTTGCGCAAGTTGCGCCAAAAGTATGAGCGCACATCCCTGTACCATGAAGCTCGCACGGTATTCGGAATGGACATACTCCCGCACAAGCGCTCGCAGGGAGCGACGCAACAGATTGTCATGGGTGTCCGAGATGACAAGGTAGCGATGGGGGCTTTGTCCGCGCATGGTTTGCGAGACGGTATTGTCGCTTGCCAGATAGTGGGCAAACACGCCACTCTCAAACAGCGAAGGTCGGAGGCACACCTCTATAACGACAGTCCTGACTTCATTGGCAACCAGTTCATAGGGAGACCCAGGACAGATGAGACAAAGGCTGTTTTCCAGCAAAAACAACTCATCGTCGCCCACCGTACAGGATGCCCTGCCATTTTGCACGAAAGCCAGCTCATAGCAATCGCAGACACGGCCCTCAATTGGGCGAGACATATCCTGTATCGCAATGAATATGTCGTCTGTTGTTGGCTCCCGTCCATGCAGCTTTGGACGCGGATCGTCACCAAAGATCTCCCTGATGCCCGGCAGCGAAAACCAGTCCTCAGATACGTTCTCGTATAGGCTCATCTTCCCTCATTTGGATGTCAAAAAACCACCTATTTTGGTTAGGTCAGAAGCTACCAATGACCTCTTATTTCGTCAAGATGAATTGCATGGGATTCATGTATGCGGCCCATCTGCCGTCATACAGCAACTTGACCACGAAGGGAGTCATGGATGATTCACGTGCGACTGTTTTGCGGTGGCGGATTCTCGACGAGCCTGCTCGCAAGGAAGATGACAGATTATGCGGCCGCGCAAGGCATCGATGCAACGGTTGACGCACAGGGCGTCATGACCATATCGACCGCAAGCGTCGAGCAGCTCTCTGAGCTTGACTGCGCACTTCTCTGCCCCCAGGTTGGGTTTGAAGCCAATAACTACTTCCCCAAGTTCGAGAAAGCCGGGGTCCCCTGCGCCGTTATCGACATGCGAGACTATGGCATGGTCGACGGTGCCAAGGTCATGCAGACCGCCCTCGACATGATTGAGGCCGCCAAGAACAAGTAGGACCTTCAGCAAGGCCACCGATATTTCTGAACGAAGTAGTGTACCCTTTACCGCAATCATTCGGACCCCCAAAACAAGAGGCCGAATAGCTGCAGTAAAGGGTACACTACTTGCCGTACAAAGACGCCAGCTTACGCGCCATAGAGCTCGTTGATGCGCTCCTCGTCGATACCAAAGAGCCAGGTGAGCACAAACCCTCCTGCGCAGGCACCAAGAAGCGACACCACATAGGCAATCTGCTGCCCCGACTGGATGATGAGAACCCCAAACAGGCCCGACACGCCCTGCGAGATCGCTCCCAGATGAAACAACGTGGCCAGCACGCCGCCCACGCCGGCACCCAGGCACGCCGTCACAAACGGCCCGCCCAACGGAAGCGTCACCGCATACATCAGCGGCTCCCCCACACCCAGGATACCCACGGGAATCGAGTCCCTGATATAGCCCCTGACCTTTTGGTTCTTTGTCTTGAGGTAGAGCGCGATACCCGCCCCGACCTGACCGCCACCCGACATCATGAGCACCGGCAGCAGGTAGTTGACGCCCATGGTCGGCCCCGCAGGATCGTTGAGCATCACATGGATCGGCGTGAGCGCCTGGTGCAGACCAACCGAGACGAGCGGCAAGAATCCAGCGGCAAGCACATATCCCCCAACGACCCCCATCTTTTCGTACACGAAGTCCATGACAATATAGATGCCCCTGGTCAGGACCGCACCAACAGGCTGCAGGGCCAACACCAGCACCAGGCTTCCGGTTGCCAACACCAGAAGCGGCGTCGCAAACGTGTCGATGAGGCTGGGCATGACGTCATGCAGCTTTCGCTCGAGCCAGGCAAACAGGGCTCCCGCCAGCAAGGCCGCGATCAGGCCGCCGCTTCCGGGGTTGTAGACGGCATGCGTCAGCGGCAGCAGCACCTGGGCATCGCCGTAGGTGGAAAGCAGGGGCATCGCTGGGTTGGCAACGCAGGCGGCTCCCGCAATGCCACCCAAGATGGGAGACCCGCCAAACTCCCGCGCCGCGTTATAGCCTACGAAGATGGGGAGATAGGCAAACAGCGCCCAGCCCATGGTGCGGATGGTCTCGTACCACCACACGCCACTGAGCGCCCCTCCCGTCGACACGTTGATGACGTTGGCGATGCCGTTGATCAGACCAGCAGCGATGATTCCCGGCAAAAGCGGGACGAAGATGTTTGCCACGCGCTTGAGGAAGCGTTGAATCGGATTGCCGTGCTCTTCGGCCAGCTCCGCCTTGTTCTTCTTTGCAACGGCCGCGACATCAGCTCCGCGCGACCCTTTGGGTATGCCCGTCAGGGAGACAAATGCGTCAAGCACCTTGTTGACCGTGCCTGGCCCAAAGACAATCTGGAGCGTGTCGGACTGCACGACCCCCATGACGCCGTCAATCGCCTTGATGGCGTCGAGGTTGACGCGCGACATGTCGCGGACGCCCACGCGTAGCCGCGTCATGCAGGCCTCGTTGGTGACGATGTTGTCTGCCCCGCCCAGCTCCGCAAGCAGCTCCTTGCTGATGGCTTCATAATCCATGGCGCTGCCTCCCTTCCAGTGCGGCGGCAACGCTGCCACGCGCCCTCTCCAAGGCTTGCTTGGCCTGCGCAGCCGAGACGCCCAGAAGAACCGCCACGATAGCGATCTTGGCCGATCCGGACGCCTCGTCAAGCGCCTGTTGCGCGCGTTCGTCGCTGCAGTCTGTGGCCTCGGTGACGATGCGCCGCGCACGATCCTTGAGCTTCTCGTTGGTTTGCTGCACGTCAACCATGAGGTTCTGGAAGGTCTTATGTAAGCCCACCATCGCCCCTGTCGAGATCATGTTGAGGACCATCTTCTGCGCCGTGCCCGCCTTGAGCCGCGTAGATCCTGTCAACACCTCCGGCCCCGTCTCAGGCTCGATAGCAAGCTGGGCCTCGGCGCCTATCTTGGAATCCCTCACGCAGGCAATGGCCACCGTCTGGCACCCGACAGAGCGCGCATGGCGCAGCCCGTGCACCACAAACGGCGTACGACCGCTCGCCGCAAGACCTATCACCAGGTCGTCTTTGCTCAAGCCGATGCGCTCGAGCTCCTCCTGGCAAAGGGTCGTGCTGTCCTCGGCACCTTCAACCGCCTGCAGGAAGGCCTGCGG
This sequence comes from Atopobiaceae bacterium, assembly GCA_017460265.1. GTDB lineage: Bacteria > Actinomycetota > Coriobacteriia > Coriobacteriales > Atopobiaceae > UBA1367. The sequence continues at coordinate 3,756 of JAFUBJ010000481.1, forward strand.
TCCCCCGGCAAGGATGCCTATGACCTTGTCGGACGAGACGCCAAAGGTGGGCGGGCACTCCGCGGCGTCCAAGAGCGCAAGCCTGCCGCTCGTCCCGGCCCCCACATAGATGAGCCGCCCTCCGCGCCGCAGGCACGACGTCGCGAGCGATATGGCCTCCGCAATCTGGGGCAGGACCTCCCCCACCGCCTCGGCAGCCCTTTTGTCCTCCTCGTTCATGGCCTGCACAATCTGCAGAGGCGACATCTGGTCCAACTCCGTGGTGCGGGGGTTGCGTTGCTCCGTGGACAAGCTTGATAGGTTCGCCATGGTCACTCCTTGCGACGCCTTTCTGAGAGAGCAGTGTACCCTTTAACGCAACTATTCGGACTCTCAAAACAAGAGTCCGAATAGTTGCCGTAAAGGGTACACTACCGGCACTCGGAATGGCCGGATGCCCGAAGTCGCGCCGTTGGGCTACCATGATTTGGATGGCCAACAGGCGCAAGGAGGCGATATGCGGACGCTGCGGACATCGGTGCGCAGGCTCGTCGAGTTCCTCCTACGCACGGGCAACATAGACTCCGAAGGAGAAGGCCACAGCGGCATCGAGGTCATGCAGGCCGGAGGCAAGATCCACCGGATGCTTCAGGCTGCAGGAGGCGATGCCTACCAGGCAGAGGTACCGCTTGCGGGATCCTTCTTCTTTCCCAGCGGCTCCTTTAGCCCCCATGCCTCACGGCTCGACATATCCGAGAAGGCCGTGAACGGCCAGGAGGGCTTCTTTCTCCGCGTCGAGGGACGTGCCGATGGCATCATCGACGACGGCAAGCGTCCCCTCGTCATCGACGAGATCAAGGGCGTGTCTCGTGACGTGTCAGCCATCAGCGAGCCAGACCCCCTCCACGAGGCGCAGGCGCTCTGCTACGCCTACCTCTATCTTCGCAGCAAGCGAGGGCCGTCTGCCCTGGCGTCCGCTTTTGGCGAGAAGGTCGTGATCAGGATCACCTATGCAAGCATGACCACCGGAGAGATTCGCCAGATTGAGAAGACCCGCACGGCTCCTGACATCGAGGCATGGTTCTTCTCGCTCCTTGCCGCCGCCGAGCGCTGGGCAGCTTGGCGGGTCACCCATGACGAGCTGCGGGAAAGGTCCCTCTCCTCGCTCACGTTTCCCTTCAAGCCGCGAAGCGGCCAGAAGCAGATCATGGATGCCGTCGCCTCGGCCATCCGTGAGGGAAAGCGGCTTTACGTACAGGCGCCAACCGGTTCCGGAAAGACGATCTCGACCCTCTTTCCCGCGCTCAAGGCAATGGGTTCTGGAAAGGCCTCGCGAATCGCCTTCCTCACGGCCAAGACCATGACGCGCGAGCCCGTCCTTGACTGTCTTGACCTGCTGAGACAGCAGGGCATTGCCACAAACGTGCTGGTGGCAACGGCGCGTGACAAGATCTGTCCCATTCGCGACAACGCGCACGGGTCTGACGTGCGCAGCCGTCCCCTGGCGTCGCTTTGCAATCCCCTTGAGTGCCCGCTTGCCCGCGGTCACTACGACTCGGTCAACGAGGCCCTCTTCGAGCTCATCACCACCCATGAGGTGCTTGACTCGGGCCACATCAAACGGGTTGCCACGCGGCACCACGTCTGCCCCTACGAGCTCCAGCGCGACGCGGCGCGTTGGGCGGACGTCATCATCTGCGACTACCATTACGCGTTTGCCCCTTCGGCCGGTCTCATGGGCACGTCCGACGAGCCCAACGACAGCGGCACCATCTTTCTTGTTGACGAGGCACACAACCTTGTGGAGCGCATGCGCGAGATGTACAGCGCCGAGCTTGCCGTGTCTGACCTTGAGGGGCTTGAGCGGCTCTTGCGCCCCCACGGGGCCTTTGCCCCGTTGGCAAGGGCGGTGCGCAGCGTTGTCGCAGCGTTCCCTGCCTGGGACAGGTCTCTTCTCGCCAACCCACGCTCGGGCGCAAAGGGAAAAGGAAGGCGTCCGGCATACCAAGCGGTCCACCTGAGCGACGCTTTGGTTGAGGCCCTCTCTGCCCTTGCCGACGGCATGAGCGAAGCGCTCGAACAGCTTGCCGACACGCAATCCGGAGGAGCCATCGAG
>JAFUBJ010000482.1 GCA_017460265.1 Atopobiaceae bacterium
ACCTCCTTATGGTTGATACGACTAACTGCTATGTTGGCGTCTATCAGGGTCGCCAGGGAAGCTGGAATCGCATCCAATACTGGCGTTGCTCTTGTGGCGCATCGGGCACGCCTACCGTCAAGGGCGTGTTCTCGGTATTCAAGAAGCCCCTCTGGTTTGGGCATGCGGGTGAGTACCGTGTGTGGTATGCAACTGGTTTCTATCAGGAGTATTATTTCCACTCGGTTCTCTATACCGACGACAACTACCAGAACAGGTTTGTTGATGCACGACTGGGCAAGCACATCTCCCAGGGTTGCATCCGCATGGACATCAAGAATGCCAAGTGGATTTATGATCACATTCCTGATGGCTCGACTGTCGTAACCTACTAGCTCTTTGTGGTACTTCGCGTTTGTTTTGTTGGAAGTGGTTTGGTTTGTCTCTGCTCAGAAAGTCCTTCTCGTCCTTCGTCGCCCTCTCGCTTGTCTTTTCGCTTGTCCCCAGTCATGCTCTTGCTGAGGCTATCGATGAAAGTGGGGGAGATCATCAGGATCAGTCAGTTCTTGTCGAAACGCAGCCAGAGGAGACCACAGCCCCACTTGAAGACAGTTCTTCGTCCGAAGAGCAGGTTGGTGAGAATCAGCAGGTTCAACCGGAGGAGAATGACGCTCAGGAGCCGGGCGAAATCCCATTTCCTGCCGGCGATGAAGACGTAGAAGACGTCGATCTTCCTGAAGGCGGCAGTGACCCCGCCGACGATCAAACCGCTGATGGTGACGATGTCACATCCGATCAAGAGGAGTCTGAAGAGCCTGAAAAGCCTGAGGACGATGCGGATGAGGAGCAGGACAAGGAAGAAGAGGAAGAGGACAAGGAGAAGCTCGAGGCCGAGGCCGAGAAGAAGGCCGTACCGACTCTCTCCGCCGTTGCCCATGTCCAGAACATCGGCTGGCAGAAGCCCAAGGGTTTCGGGGAGCTCGTCGGCACATCGGGCAGGTCTCTCCGCGTCGAGGCGCTGCGGCTGTCCCTGGAGGGCGAGGGCATCCCGTCCGGCTCCATCGAGTACCAGGCCCACGTCCAGAACGTCGGGTGGCAGGGCTGGGTCCGCGACGGCCAGACGGCCGGGACTTCGGGAAGGTCGCTGCGCATCGAGGCCCTGAAGGTCCGCCTCACGGGCGACCTCGCCAAGGAGTACGACGTCTACTACCAGGTGCACGCCCAGAACGTCGGCTGGATGGGCCTTGCCAAGAACGGGGAGGCGAGCGGGACGTCCGGCCGCTCGTACCGGCTCGAGGGCGTGCGCGTCTGGCTTGTGAGGAAGGGCGAGGCGAAGCCCAAGGCCTCGTCGGACACTTCGAAGGCCTTCATGGGCATCATCGGCCTCCAGGGTCAGGCCCATGTGCAGAACGTGGGCTGGATGTCCCCCGTCGGGGGCGGCTCAGTGATGGGCACCACGGGGCGCTCGCTGCGCGTCGAGGGCGTCAGGCTCTCCATCGTCGGGCTCGATGTCTCCGGCGGCATCAGCTATCGCTCCCATGTCCAGAACGTCGGCTGGCAGGGCTGGGTCAGAGACGGGGCATTGTCCGGAACGCAGGGGCGCTCGCTCCGTGTGGAGGCCTTTGAGGCCAAGCTGACGGGCGACATTGCCGACGAGTACGATCTGTACTACCGTGCCCACGTGCAGAACGTCGGTTGGCTTGCTTGGGCAAAGAACGGAGAGGCTGCAGGTTCTACTGGTCTTGCCTATCGCGTCGAGGCCCTTCAGATACAGATGGTGCCAAAGGGATCAGCTGCACCGGCTAACGACAGTGGCTATTCAGCCACATGCTTGAGTCCCTCTTACGTGCAGTACGCCGCGCTTGTCCACGGATCCTCATGGCAGTCGTATGTCAAGAACGGATCAACTGCGGGCACCACGGGTAAGTCGTTGCGTTTAGAGGGTATTCGCGTGCGCGTTGCCAGCGATGGCTATGGCCTTGGAGGCTCCATCTCGTACCGCATAAAACCGATCTCTGGCTCTTGGAGCGGTTGGGCGTCAAACGGCTCTGACCTTACATCTGCTAAGGGTGTTGAGACCGTTGAGATAAAGCTCAGTGGTGGTCTGGCATCCGCCTACGATGTCTACTATCGTGCCCATGTGAGCGGTGTTGGTTGGCGAGATTGGGCTAAGAACGGTGCATCGGCTGGCTCGCTAGGCACAACGCGCACTATTGAGGCCATTCAGATCCGCCTCGTCAGCAAGGGCGGATCCGCTCCCGGACCCACGGCATATCCCTTGGGCACCGTTGTCAAGACAGGGTGGCAGAATCCGTCTAACTATCCGCAGGTTTCGAGCGTGTCCGTTGTGCTGCCCTCTTACGCCTCCGGCTACCATACCTATGTCACCCCCTCGCGCATCTCGATAAATGCCTCGCGCGAGCAGTGTGTCGAGGCCTTCATTGCTCGTGCATATGAGTACTTGGGGACTCCCTTCCGCGAGCCCTGGTCACGCGCACCTGGTCAAGGCGTCGATTGCTCCGGTCTCGTACTTCAGTGTCTGTATGCCACCGGCATGGACCTTGAGCATGCTCGGGGTACGGAACAGGTTGGCGGCTATAACCCCTATAATCACTATTGGGTTCCCGCGCAGACCTATAACTCCATGCGTTGGTATGAGAACGGCACGTTCAAGCCGGTATCTATTGGCAGCATGAGGAGGGGAGACTTGGTCTTCTACACGGGACACGTGGCAATCTATCTTGGCGGCGGCAAGATCATCCATTCGACGAGCGCTAATGTGCCCCATTCAGGTGTCGTCATTTCCGATGTAAACATCTGGCCGGTCATTGGCGTGCAACGTCCCTTTGTCTAACGATGACCATTAATAATAAAGGGGTGTAATGAAAGGTATAGGCTCTCGCGTTATATCGGCCTCACTTTTCGCTGTGTTGGCATTTTCCCCGCTCGGTGCACTTGCTGAGGATTCGTCTACTGTCCTTGACGAGACGGTCCAGGATCAACAAGTGGAGACCGTCCTCGACGAAGATATCGTCGAGGATGCGGTTGATGAGCAGCAGAGCGAAGAAGCAGCCTCGTTTGTCGACGATACGACGGGGGGCACTGATTCAGAGGCCCTTCCTTCCTCAGAGAGCGCTGAGCCTGAAGAGCCCGCTGAGGATGGGCAGGAAATGGCCGTCGAGAACGACGAACCTGCCGATGTCGAGGAGGAGCTCACAGATCAGGCCATTGAAGATTCTGAGCTTACGGCCTCCTCTGACTCTTCCGCCCTGCCATCCGTGCAGTACTCCGCTCACGTCCAAAACGTCGGGTGGCAACCCTTCGTCAAGGACGGTGCCCTCGGTGGAACCTCAGGTCGTTCGCTGCGCATGGAGGCTCTCAAGGTCACGGTATCCCTTCCCAAAGGTGTTGCCGGAGGCGTGGAGTATCGCTCTCAGGTGCAAAACGTGGGATGGCTTTCTTGGGTCAGGGATGGCGCCCTGTGCGGATAATCCGGTCGTTCGCTGCGCGTGGAGGCCTTCCCGATGAGGCTCTATGGCGATGCAGCAAATCGCTACGACCGCTGTTATCGTGTGCCCGTCCTAAACATCGGTTGGATGGGATGGGCCAAAAACGGAGAGTTGTCTGGAACCACGGGCAAGGCGCTCCGTATGGAGGCTGTCCAGGTTCTCGTCGTTCCCAAGGGTGATAGTGCTCCCAGTCTGAAGGGCTCGGATGTTGCCGAGGCCTTCCGTGATGGCGGCTCCCTAAGCGTTCAGTCGCATGTCCAAAACATCGGTTGGCAGGCGGTTGTCGGTTCTGGCGTAGTTTCGGGAACTACGGGTAGGTCGCTCCGCGTCGAATCCTTCAAGGTTAACGTGACGGGAGCTAACGCTCCCGGTGGCATCAAATACTGCTCTCACGTCCAAAACATTGGTTGGCAGAATTGGGTGAACGGAGGATCGATCTCCGGCACCACCGGAAGGTCGCTTCGCGTCGAGGCAATTCGTGCCGAGCTTACGGGCGAACTTGCATCAAGCTATGACCTCTACTATCGCGTCCATGTTCAGGACATCGGCTGGCTCTCATGGGCTAAGAACGGAGAGGCCGCTGGTACTGCGGGAAGGTCTGCTCGCATAGAGGCGCTTCAGTTCTGTCTTGTCCCCAAGGGCGGCTCTGCTCCGTCAAACAATGGCGCAGCCACCAAGATGCACTTCCTTGTTGGTGTTTCGTATAGCTTTGAGGGGTTGAAGACGTACGTTCTAACCGCCACTTCCTGGGAGGGCGCGGGGGAGTCAAGCGCCTTGTCCTACCGCTTCTCCTGGCAGCGTCAGGGAGAAGAGGAACAGCATGTCATCCGCGACTGGTCTTCCACGCGAACCGCCAAGCTCACCGTCGACGACATGCCAGATCAAGAAGGAACGTACCTTCTTGTCATCGAGCAGAAAGACGGATACGGAAACACCTACGCTAGCTCCAAGTCCGTCTACTATAAGCCTAGTACCGGTACGTGCCAGGAGCTGATAAATGCCGCCTCGAAGGACATCGGGTACTACGTTGGAAACGACCCACAGACTGGCAGCAAGTTTGGTCGCTGGTATGAAGCCAAGGTCGACAAGAACACCAGGAACTATGATTTTGGCGACGACGGCGTTGCCTATTGCGTCATGGCAGTTAGTTATTGGATGGACTTGGCGAAGGTGTATGGCCCCGGTCTTCCTCGTGCGGGCTGCGAAGGAGTCTACTTTGCCGCTCTCGCAGACGGTCGTACCGTGAGCGCCACAAGCATTCAGCCCGGCATGCTCATTCTGTACGATTGGGATGGTGACAAGCTTCCCGATCACATTGGCATTGTAGAAAAGCGCATCAATTCCCATACCTATCAGACCATTGAAGGCAACACGAACAATACGTCTGCCGGGTCGCAGGACAACGGTGGGTGGGTCGCACGACGTACGCGGACCATCGAAGATGGCATCCTCTGCGGCGTGGTCCCTTACTACTCGTAGGTGTAGCTCTACTGGCAAAGAAGAAACGCTTTGTGCTTTATTATCAGCCGCAGGCTTAGGATTACTCGATTCCTAAGCCTGCGGCT
>JAFUBJ010000483.1 GCA_017460265.1 Atopobiaceae bacterium
CAGGGAGCGTCGCATGACCTCGCAGTTGGTGGCGATACCTGCCACGACGATGGCCTCGATGGCTTTCTCGTTGGGCACGGGAAGCGCGCCGGGAAGCCCCAGGCAGACCGGGCACACGTTTGCGTTGGGCTCGTCGTCATGGCTGATCTTGCAGCCGCAGAACATCTTGGTCGAAAGCGACGTGAGCTCCGTGTGGATCTCGAGACCTATGATCGCCTCCCAGTCTTGCAAAACCTCGCGCAGCGCCCTCATCCAAGCTCACCTCCCCTTCCCGCAAAGGCGGGGGCGACAAGGCCTTCCATGCCGCACGACCTCTCAAGGGCGCGGGCAAGGGCAAGCAGTCTTGCGTCCGCAAAGGCCGGCCCTTGCAGCTGGGCCCCTATGGGCAGGCCCGAGTCGGCTCCCAGGCAGACGGGAACGCTGATGCCGCAGTTTCCGACGATGTTGCTCGAGATGGTGAAGATGTCCGCAAGATAGAGCTGTGCGGGGTCGCTGATGGCACCGTGCTCCCAGGCAACCGTGGGGCTTGTGGGCATGAGCAGGGCATCGACGTGCGCAAAGGCACGCTGGTAGTCTGCCGTGATGAGCGTCCGCACCTTCTGGGCCGCCAGGTAGTAGCTTTCGTACATCTCGCTGGAGAGCAGGTATGCGCCCAAAAGCTGGCGACGCTTTGCCTCCGCCCCAAAGCCATGAGCACGCGAGAGGGCCGACTGCTCCGCCAGGGTGGCACAGCCATCCTCCTGATAGCCAAAGCGCACTCCATCGTAGCGCGCCAAGTTGGAAAAGGCCTCGCAGGGTCCGAGCACATAATAGGCGGCAATCGCGGACGCCATGTTGGGCAGCTCGACCTCCACGATGCGTGCGCCGGCACCCACAAGCCTCTCCTCTGCCTGACGCATCGCGGCACGCACCTCGTCCGAGAGGCCCTCCGCCTCAAGGAGCGCCGGAATCACGCCAATGGCGCGCCCCTCGCACCCTTCGTCTAGGCAAGCAAGAAAGTCCTGCTCACAAGCTTGGCTGGTCGTGTCGTGCGGGTCTCTCCCTCCTGCAACGAGCGCGTTCATGGCAAGGGCAACGTCCTCGACCCTTCGCCCAAACGGACCCACCTGGTCAAGGGAGCTGCCGAAGGCAACCACCCCGTAGCGGCTGACCATGCCATAGGTGGGCTTCAGGCCGACGACCCCACAGAGCGACGCAGGCTGGCGGATGGAGCCGCCCGTGTCCGAACCCAGGGCAAGGGTCAGCTCCCCTGCCGAGACGGCCGCAGCGCTCCCGCCGGAAGAGCCGCCAGGGACACGTGCCGTGTCCCAGGGGTTGTTGGTGGGATGAAAAGCCGAGGAGTCAGTGGTCGAGCCAAAGGCAAACTCGTCCATGTTGAGCTTGCCAAGCGGCGTCGCCCCCGCGTCCAGCATGCGTTGCACGCAGGTCGCGGTATAGGCACTTTGGTACGATGCAAGCATGCGCGAGGCACAGGTGGTGCGCGTGCCTAGCAGGTTCATGTTGTCCTTGAACGCGACGGGAACCCCAGCCAGAGGCGGCATCTCCTCGCCCGCACGGCGCGCGGCGTCAACCCTTGCCGCGGCAGCGAGGGCAAGGTCCCCACTCACCTGCAGAAACGCCCCCACTTCCCCATCGCGAACAGAGATGGCATCAAGGGCGGCACGGGCGACCTCGGTCGCGGAGAATTCTCCTTTGGAGACTCCCGTCACTATCTGGCGGGCCGAGAGCGAATCGAGCGACACCATCACGCAGCGCCCCCATCACCCAAGATGGCCGGAACCCGAAAGAAGCGGCCAGACCGAGAACGCGCATTGCCCAGGGCATCCTCGAGGGAAAGACCTTTGACCGCACTGTCTTCGCGCGTGACGTTGCGGACATCTCCCACGGGATGATAGGTCGGCTCCACATCAGCCAAGTCATAGGCAAGAATGGGATCGAGCAGAGAGATGGCCTCGTTCAGGTAGGCACACATCTCGTCGAGCTCTTCTTCCGTCAAGGCTATGCGGGCATAGTCGCCTAGGGCGGCCACGTCGTCGTTGGTAAGGGTCTGTCCTTGGGTCATGGGCACTCCTCGTCCTCTGAAATGCCCTCCCATTTTATGGCAAGCGCGCCTGTCGTTACGCCCTTGGGCCTCAGCGCATCACCCCACCCTGAAGTGCCCAATGATGGGAAGTCGCTCGAGGACGTCTTCCTCGTAGGCCATCTGGAAGACGCGCGCGTGGTGAATCACGAGCGCCACGCCACGGCTGTTCCTCCGGTCGGACACGATGCCCACGTGACCCTCGAAAAACACGACGTCCCCGCCCTGCCACTCCTCGCGGTCAAGGGGATCGAGCGTAAGCGGCGTGGCATGTCGCGAGAAGTACACAAAGAGGTCCTCGACGCGGCGATAGTCAATGTCGATGTCGGGAACAGCGATGTCATATGCCTCGGGGTGGGCCAGCACGTCTTCGTTAAGGAGCGTCCGTACGTCGTAGCCCGCGCCAAGAAGCGCATATGCCACCACGTCCGTGCAGACCCCTCGGCCATCGTCTGGCCACCCTCCCTCGTAATACGCGCTTCCATAGCGGGGTCGCGTCGCAACGTAGGCTCGAGCGGACTCGATGATGTCGGTCTGATCGTCAATGCCGTCGCCGTCCTCGTCATGGGGACTCACGTAGGTCTCGATACGAAAGTCCTCGTTGGAATAGGTTGGGGCAAGCAGCTGCAGCGCCCCCGTAAGCATCAACGCGGCAACGACAACGGCAAGAAGGCCAAACACGACGAGCAAGGCTCCAAGGACACGCCCCCTACTTGTCTGTGCTTCCCTGCCCGTCATCGTTCCTCCCCA
>JAFUBJ010000484.1 GCA_017460265.1 Atopobiaceae bacterium
CGAAGGTCACGAGAGCAAAGCCAAACATGGTGAAGTCGCTGGTGGCGTAGCCCGCAGACTCGAGCACGGTTGTGGCCAGGCAAAACTGGAAGGCAACGTTGATGGGAATGAGCGGGTGGTTGGTGGCGAAGCCCAGCGGCATCAGCAGCTTGGAGGTGGGGAACTCCTCGTTATAGGGCAGCGTGGCCACAAGCGAAAGAATCAGCACGTAGTAGCCGGTTGAGCCGCCGCCGGCGAGGGTGCAGCCCAGCATGACCACGAGGACGAGCAAAACATAGCTCTTGAAGCCGCCCTTGGTGACGAGGTTGCCCATGGCGGTCTTCACGCCGGCGATGAGGCTGGTCTTCTGCACGGCAGCCATAACCACCATGAAGAACGCGACCATCCACACGCTCGCGTTGGTAAAGCCGGCGAAGGCATAGGGAACGTCCCACTGGACCTCCCACTCGGCACCAAAGAGCTGGCCGAAGATCACGAGCAGGAGGCTCGCGAAGATCGGGGGCGCGCCAAATGGCATCACGTCGAACATGATCAGCACAAGCATGATCACGAGTGTTGCCAACGCAAGGATCATTTGCATTGTCATCGTTATCGTTCCTTCCTGTTACAAAACTTGACAAAGCTCCCCTACGGCCTGACAGGTGTCTGGTCGTTTGGTTCCAAAAGTGGTTGTGCGCGGCCTTGTGCCGCAGCGCCTTTGCTAGGCGTTCGCCCCCTTGCTCGCGGCGCGACCGGCGGCCATGCGCAGCGCGTATTCAATGGCGTTGACGAGCGAGAGCTCGTTCGAGGTACCCTTGCCGACCAGCGCAAAGCCAGTGCCGTGGTCAACGGAGGTGCGGATGATGGGCAGGCCCAAGGTGATGTTGACGCCCTCGACGGCCTTCCACTGGTTGGTGGCGCGGTCGATGACGAAGCCCAGCACCTTGGTGGGGATGTGTCCCTGGTCGTGGTACATGCACACGGTCACGTCATACCAGCCGCCGTTCATCTCGGAGAAGACCGAGTCGGGCGGAATGGGGCCGATGGCGTTGATGCCGCGGGCCTTGGCAATCTCGATGGCGGGGGCGATCTCCTCGATCTCCTCGCGTCCAAAGAGGCCGTTCTCGCCGCAGTGGGGGTTGAGTCCGGCCACGGCCACGCGCGGATTCTCGATGCCCAAATCGAGCATAGCCTGGTTGGCAAGCTCGATGACCTCCAGCACGCGCGGAGTCTTCACGCGGTCGCAGGCCTCGCGCAGGCTCACGTGCGTGGAGACGTGCGCCACGCGGAAATCGTGGTGGGCCAGCATCATGCAGTACTTCTTGGTGCCTGTATAGGTGGCGTAGATCTCGGTGTGGCCGTCAAAATGCATGCCCTCGGGTGCAAGCGCGAGGTTCATGGCCTCCTTGTTGAGGGCGTTGGTGACGGTGGCGTCAACCTCGCCGTCCATGGCCAGCTCGATGAGGCGCTTGACCGACTGGAACGCGGCGTTGCCGCCCTCGGCAGAGACGGTGGCAAGCTGGAACTTGGACACGTCCTCGATGAGGTCGAGCTGGTACACGTCGATGGTACCGGCCTCAAACTTGGCCTCGGACACGCTCGACACCGGGTTGACCGTGATCTCAGGGTGGTTCACGAAGCCCTTGGCCTGCTCGATCATCTTGTAGTCGCCCACCACGATGGGGCGGCAGCGGTCGTAGAGCGTGGGGTCGGAGAGGGCCTTGACGGTGATCTCGGGGCCGTTGCCTGCGGGGTCACCCATCGAGATGCCGACGATGGGCTTGTAGTCACTCATTAGCACATACCCTTCTGCTTGTTCTCGGCCAGCACCTGGCGAAGCTCGGCGATGCCCTCGTCAGGCAGCCAGTTGAACGGTGCGCGGCACTTGCCCACCGGATAGCCCAGCTCGGCCACGGCGGTCTTCACGACGGTGTTGGGGTTGCCATGGCGGAACACGGCGCGGAAGCTGGCGATGCTGTTCTGCACCTCGCGGGCCTCCTCGAGCTTGCCCTCAACGAAGAGGTCGTAGATGGAGGCCATGACGTGCGGATACACGTTGGCGCAGCCCGCGATGGCACCGGCACCACCCTCGATGAGGGCGTCCAGGATGAGGCTGTCGTTGCCAGAGAGGGCAACGAAGTCGTCGCGCACGTCCTTAACGGCGATGTAGGCCTTCAGGTTCTCCCAGTCGCCGCTGGAGTCCTTGGCGCCCACGATGTTGGGCACGTCCTTGGCAAGGCGGGCAACCGTGGCCGGCTCAAGGGCGTTGCCCGTGCGGGCGGGGATGTTGTAGAGGAGGACGGGCAGGTCAACGGAGGCCGCGACCGCACAGTAGTGGCGATAGAGCTCCTCCTGGCTCGCCTTCGCGAAGCTCGGGGTGATGATCGAGACGACGTCGGCCCCCAACTCTGCAGCCATCTTGGTCTGCTCGATGGTCTCCTTGGTGGAGATGCAGCCGGTGCCGGCGTATACGGGGACGCGGCCGGCCACCTGGTCGATAGTCACCTCAAGGATGGCGCGCTTCTCGTCGCCAGAGAGGATGTAGGCCTCGCCGTTGGTACCAAAGGGGAAGATGCCATCAATGCCCGCCTCAATCTGGCGGTCGATCTGGTTGCGGAGCTCGTCAAGGTTGACGGACTCGTCCTCGTTCATGGGAGTAACGATGGGAACGATGATGCCCTTGATGTCTACCATTACTGCAACACCCTCTCATAAATCGCACGTGCGTCTGCCGCCGTGATCTCGCGCTTGTTGTTCACGAGGAGCCTCGTGACCTGCATGCCGGCATCCACCAGGTCGTCCAGGTCTGCCGGGTCAACGCCAAACTGCTTCAGGCTCGTAGGGATGTCCAGATGCTCGACAATCCTTCCCATCCATGCCACAAGCGCCTTCGACTTCTCCTCGTCGGTGACAAGGCGCTCGTCACCGTGGTAGGCGCGGTCCCACGCGCGGGCAAAGAGCTCGCGGCAGACCGGCTCGTTGAACTCCATCACGGGCACGAGCAGCATGGCGTTTGAGACGCCGTGTGCAATGTGGTACCTGCCGCCCAGCGGGTAGCTCAGGGCATGGACGCCCGTAGTGCCCGAGGCGGTGATGGCCACGCCGCCGTAGAAGGCCGCAACCTGCATGGCGTTCTTGGCATCGATGGCGTCCTTGTCGTCGCAGGCAGCCTCGATGTTGTTCATGATGAGGTCGAAGGCCTCAAGGGCAAAGGTGTCAGAGAGCGGGTTCGCCTTGTTTGAGGTGAAGCACTCGATGGCGTGGCACATGGCGTCGACGCCCGTGGCGGCCGCGATGGAGCGCGGGAGGTTGCGAATCATCTCGGCGTCAAGGATGACGTAGTCGCAGATGAGGCCGTCGTTCACGATGCCGATCTTGAGCGCACGCTCGGGAACCCCCACGATTGCGTTGGGGGTGCACTCGGCGCCGGTACCCGCGGTGGTGGGGATGGCGAGCAGGCCCACGCACTTGTGAGCACGCTTGGGATCGTCGAGGAGGTCCTTGACGACGTACTCGTCAGTGAGAGAGACGCTGGCGAGCTTGGCGGAGTCCATGACCGAGCCGCCTCCGCAGGCGACGATGAAGTCGGCGCCGGCCTGCTTGAACTCATCGATGACCTTCTGGACATCGGTGTAGGCGGGCTCCGCCGGCAGGTCGTCGAAGATCTCGTACGGAATGCCCGAAGCCTTGAGCTCCTTCTCGACGAGGTCGAACAGGCCCAGCTTGCGCAGGCCCTTGTCAGTAAAGGCGGCAACCTTCGTGGCGCCAGCCGTGGAAAGGATCTGCGGAATCTCTCCCAGCGCGTTCTTTCCGCTGTAAACCGCCTTGGGCAGCTTGAGGTTGTACTTCTCCAATGCCATCTACTCTTCCACCTTCTCCTTCAAAGCCGTGTGGATGTCAAAGAACAATCCGACGTCACCAAACGCACCAGACTTAGTGACGATAGTTCCCTGTACCTTCTCGCCCTCGTAACGGGCGATGACGATTCCCGGGAAGATCTCGTCGATGGGCTCGAGCACCGTAGCGCCTACCATCTCGACGAAGCCGACGAGGGCGTCGCCACCGACGATCATGACGGTACGGTCGCTTGCCTCGCTCACCACCGCGGCACACAGGCTTGCCGCCTCAGAGATCTTGCGGGCGTTCGTCTCGTCTGCAATCTGTTCGGCTGACATCTGGTAGCCAAGCGTGTCGATAAGAATCACGGGGCATTCGGCGCCCAGCCCAAGCGTCTCTTTCACAAACGCGCGGGCCTCCTGCTCCTGCCACCCCTTTGCAAGCACCTGCTCAACCGGAAGGTGCCTTCGGTAGGCACCCAGGCGCTCCGCCTCGTTGAGCTGCAGCGACGTTACGGCATTGACGGAACCCGAAATCACCACAAGACGCTCCGGCAGAGGCGTTGTCTGCCTCTCCCTGCCATTGAGGGCCTTGTTGCCCGGGAGCATCTCGAGCAGCCCGGCGCAGCCCGCCATGGGAATCGTCTCGGACGCACGGTCAAAGCGCTCAGCGATGTCACGCATCTCGTCGTCCGTTGCGCAGTCATACACGACAATGCCCTCAAGGGCACCGCCAGGCGTCCAGCTTGTGACCGACACGTCGCTCTGCTCATGAATGAGATCGGCGACCTTGCTCTTGGTCACTGGGTTGAGCGGGTCAACCGCAAAGATGCTCTTTGCGAGGGGCACGCCCGCGACGTAGTGAACGCCGCCTTCCGTCGTGCGCTGCTGCTTGGGATAGGCAGGGACAAAGTTGAGGTAGGCAGAACCCGATGCGTCAAGCACGGCTGCAAGCTCTGCGCCAACGTTTCCCCTGAGCCCCGAGTCCGTCTTTTTATATATCTGAGGAATGCCAAGAGAACGGCTCTCGCTTACCAGACGCGCGACCTTGCCATAGGCTGTCTGCGGGTCGTCATGCCTGCTTTCGGAATCGATGACGATTACGTCTGCCTGGTCCGCATATTCGAGCCCGTTGACGTCGTCGACGCTCACCAAGACGCGCTGGCCCTTGCGGGCAAGCTGAACCCCAGAGTCAAGGGCACCGGTGAGGTCGTCGGCTATGACCAGTAGCTCTGCCATGACGTCTTCCAATCGTCTGTTTGACAAGACTTACGATACGAGCCGTGGGCATTCTTTTCACTGACGCAAACGTAAGAAACTGTTTCAAAATGAAACTATCTTCCTTTTTGGCAATTCTTTTTGCTCATAGTGTTTAGAATTGGAACATATTACCGCAAGAAGAGGAACTGTCATGGAAGAACTGGTCAAGATCCTTGCCGTCGCGCCCTACGAAGGACTAGCGACCGTCCTCGAGCGAGAGGCACGCCTCTATGACAACGTGACCATGACCATCGTGGTGGGAAACCTCGACGAGGGGGTCAGAGCGGCAATTGACCACCTGCTCGAACCGTACGACCTCATCCTATCGAGGGGTGGAACCGCCGACCTCCTCAGGAAGGAACTCGACCTTCCCGTCCTCGACATCAAGACGTCCGCCTTTGACGTGCTTCAGGCAGTGCAGCTATCCGAGGGAATCAGCGGCAAACGGGCGGTGGTCGGCTTTTCGGGCATCACCGACGCAGCACGCACCACGAGCGACGTTCTCCAGTTGGGCCTTGACATATTCACCCTCGTCGACGAGGGTGACGTGCATGACGTCACCAAGCTGATGAGGGAGCAAGGTTACTCCACAGTTTTGTGCGACGTCATCTCGAGCACCGTCTTTCGCGAGGCTGGCTTCAACACCATTCTTGTCACCTCTGGGGCAGAGTCCGTGAGGGACAGCATCGACGAGGCAATCCGCACGGCTCGCCACATAGGCAAGGCTCGTGACGAAAACGCCTTTTTGCGCGAAGTCATCCGCAACCACGGCGGAGACACCGTCATCTTCCATGAAGACGGAAGCCTCTTCTTCACCACGCTCGACCGCGGGGGGAGCGAGCAGATTGTCTCGTCCCTCCGCGACCTCATACCAGAGGTATCGCTGGGAGACGCCGACTCGCTCAGGCGCACAGTTGGCGGACAGTCCTATGCCATCAAGACGTTTTCCCATGTCGGACACGATGGACGCAAGACGGTGTTCTACCTCACAAAGACGCGCGCCTCCACGTCTTCGCGCCAGGCAGGGATCACCTATTACTCCAAAGCCGATGCACGCAAGGAGTACCTCGACAGCCCCTTCAGCCTCATTGGCAACCTCAACAACACGAGCCAAGCGGTAAAGGACGTGGTCAACTCTGGAAAGCCGCTCCTTGCCACCGGGGAGTACGGTACCGGAAGAACTGCCATCGCGCTCTATGCCTATGTGAACTCCTCCCGGGCGTCCAGGCCACTCGCAGAGGTTGACTGCGCCCTGCTTACCGACCGGTCACGCGACAGCCTGCTCAACGGCAGGAACTCTCCCCTTTTTGACGACGGGCTCACCATCCACTTCAAGAACATCGAGTCATGCAGCGACTCCTTTGTCCACGAGCTCTTCTCGACGCTTGTCGATGCCGAGGTAATCAGAAGAAACTACGTCATTTTCTCTGGCGATCCTCTGAAAGAGGACATGGCGGCGCGGCTCATGTACATCAAAGACAAGTTCCAGTGCATGGAAGTTGAGCTGTCGCCACTACGGGAGTCAAAGGAGCGCATCCCTACCGTCGCCCGCCTCTATCTGAGCCAGCTGAACGCCGACCTCCCCAAGGAGGTGCTCAGGATTGACCGGCAGGCCATGGAGCTCCTGTCCGACTATGCCTGGCCAGGCAACTACGTACAGTTCAAACGCGTTCTCTCGCAGCTCTGCGCCGGATCGCGCGACCACACCATACGCGCGTCCGACGTGCGCGCCGTGCTTTCGATGGAGCGACCTGTCTACCAAGAGGGTCCCACGCACGCCATCGGAGACGAGCTTGACCTCGGAAGGCCGCTTGCCGACATCGAGCGGGACATCGTCGAGCTGGTCGTCAGGCGTTGCGGCGGCAACCAGAGCGCGGCGGCTCGCCAGCTTGGCCTGAGCCGCACCACGCTTTGGAGACTCACCAAGTCCTCCTGACGCAGACGCGCCAAATGTGGGCGGTCAGCCGCCATCTTGGCGCGTATGCCTAAATCATCGAACCGTTTGCCACACACGAAGATAGACTGGACAAGTCCATGCACACCGCATGATGGTCTACGCATCCAGAAAGGGGCTAGCACATGAAGATCCTGTTCTATGGCACCAGGGACTACGACAGGGAGTCCTTCACCAAGGTCATGGGAGACTACCCTGACGTCCAGGTCGAGTTCACGAAGACCAACCTCACGTGGCGTACCGCCCAGCTCGCACAGGGCTACGCCGCGGTCTGCGCAGTCGTGAACGCCAACTCCAACGCCATGTGCGTCGAGCTGCTCGCCAGCTTTGGCGTCAAGCTCATCCTCATGCGCTGCGCCGGCTTTGACGCCGTCAACATCCCCATGGCCAAGGAGCTTGGCATCCGCGTCTGCAACGTGCCTGCCTACAGCCCCGAGGCAATCGCCGAGCACGCCATGGCCATCGGCCTGGCCGCCAACCGTCGCATCGTCAAGGGCTACACCCGCGTGCGCGAGAACAACTACGACCTCAACAACCTCGTCGGCATCACCCTCAAGGGCAAGACCGCCGGCATCATTGGCACCGGCCGCATCGGCGCCGCCCTGTGCCGCATCTGCAAGGGCTTTGGCATGTACGTGATCGGCGCCGACCTTGGCCCGGTCAAGGCGCTCATCGACGAGGGCGTCGTGGACGAGTACGTGCCCGTGTACGACGCGCACGGCAACGTCGTGTTTGACGAGAAGGCCAACTGCCTGATCGACAACGTCGGCTTTGGCGACCGTCGCGTGAGCTACACCCCGCTCTACGAGCGCGCAGACTTCATCTCGCTGCACGCCTTCCTCAACGCCGAGAGCTACCACATGATCGACGACAAGGCCATCTCCAAGATGAAGGACGGCGTCATCTTCGTGAACACCGGCCGTGGCGGCCTGGTCGACACCGAGGCCCTCATCCGTGGCATCCTGTCTGGCAAGATTGGTGCTGCCGGCCTCGACGTCTACGAGGAGGAGAACGAGAACGTCTACAAGAACCGCTCCGGCGAGGTCTACGAGTCCATCACCGCGCGCCTGACGTCGTTCCCCAACGTGGTCGTCACCAGCCACCAGGCCTTCTTCAC
>JAFUBJ010000485.1 GCA_017460265.1 Atopobiaceae bacterium
GGCACCCAGCTCTTGCCGGCGATCAGGTCGTCCATGGTGACCTGGGCGATGTTGGCGACGTCCCAAGAGAACAGCACGCCATAGCGGCCGCTCTTGCCCGTGGCCACGTAGGTGCTCCACTCCAGCGTGAAGGCCTCGGGGTCGATGAGGCCCTCAGTGTACAGCTTGTTCAGCCACTGGGTGCCCTTCTTGAAGCCCTCGGAGTTGGCGACGCAGACGACCTTGCCCTCGTCGGTCACGGCGATGTGCTTGCCGCGGTCAGGATCGCCATAGCCCTCGCCGAAGCCGTTGATCAGGATGTAGGGATCCTGGTCGCCGTCGTTGAGGATGCAGGACATGGGGATGACGTCGCCGTCAATGGAGAACTGGGCCTTGAGCTTGTCGGCGTTGTCCTTGAAGGCAAGCAGGACGGCCTCGAACTCGTCAACCGTGGTGGGCCTGGACAGGCCCAGGAAGTCCAGCCAGTCCTTGTTGATGAAGGACATGTTGCCGACGGTCTGGATGGCGGTCTTCTCATAGCCGAGCTGCTCGATCCAAGGAAGGGCCCAGATGTGGCCTTCCTCGTCCTCGCACATGCCGCGGTACTCAGGAGCCTGCTCGAAGACGTGCTGCAGGTTGGGCATGTAGGTGTCGATGAGCTCCTCGACGTTGATGATGACGCCCTGCTTGGCGTACTTAAGAAGCTCGGTGTCGCCAAAGCCCGCGTTGAAGACCATGTCGGGAAGGGTGTTGATGTTGGACATCTCGAGGGAGATCTTGTCGCCCCACTGGTCGGATTGGATGGTCTTCCAGTCAACGTGAACGTTGGTCTCCTCCTCAAGACGCTTGAAGATGGTGCGGTTGTTGGGCTCAGGCTCGGAGCCAACGGGGTAGTTGGTGAGGCCAGTGATGGTAGCGGTCTCGGCGAGCGGGAGGGTGAGGTCGGCAGGGTCGACGGAGGTATCGACCTCGCCGCCACCGGCGGAGCCGCTTCCGCCACCGCAGGCGGCGAGCATAGAGGCGCTGGCAGCGGTGGAAAGGGCGAGGAACGAACGACGGTTCATGTTGGAGTTCATAAGAATCCTTCTCTCTAGGTAATTCGTATGGAGGGCTTAGCCCTTGACGGCGCCGGCCATGATGCCGCTGTCGAAGTAGCGCTGGAAGAACGGGTACATCGCCAGCAGCGGCAGGCTCGAGATGATGATGGTTGCGTACTTGAGGAGCTCGGCGAGCTGGGCACGCTGGGCTGTGCTCTGAGTGTCGGCAACCATGCCAGGCTCAGGCTGGCTCTGAATCAGGATGGAGCGAAGCACGAGCTGCAGGGGCTGCTTAGACGCGCTGTTCAGGTAGATCATGGCGTCGAAGTAGCTGTTCCACATGCCGACGAAGTTCCACATCGCGATGGTGGCGATGATGGGAGTGCACACCGGCAGCAGCACGCGGAAGAAGTAGACCATCTCGTTGGCGCCATCGATCTCGGCAGCTTCCTGGAGGTCCTTGGGGATGCCCTGATAGTAGGTGCGCGCAAGGATCATGTTGTACACACCAAAGGCGCCAGGAAGAATGACGGCCCACATGCTGTCAAGCATGTGCAACCTGCTGATGAGCAAGTAGGTCGGGATGAGGCCGCCGCCAAAGAACATGGTGATCATGAAGATGACGTTGAAGAAGCCCCTGCCCTTGAAGTCGTCGCGCGACATGGGGTAGGCGGCCAGCAGCGTGACCACGAGCGAGATGATCGTGAAGAGCACCGAGTAGATAAGGGCGTTGCGGAAGCCGACCCAAATCTGCCCATTGCCCAGAACGCGCTCGTAAGCCGTGAGGGTCCACTTCGAGAAATCAAAGGTCAGGCCCTGGTTCTGCAGCGTAACGGGGTCGATGAACGATGCCAACACGATGTAGACCATCGGAAGGATGATGGCAAAGCAGAAGAGCCCGAGGAAGACATACCCGGCGATGGTAATGGCCTTGTCCTCGACGGGAAGCTTCTGGAAGGCGCTGTTTTTGCTCTTGTTGTTAGCCATGGCGTCCCTCCTAGTACATGCCCTTGCCATCGTTCATCCTCTTGACGATCTCGTTCATGGCGATCAGGAGGATGACGTTGATGACGGTGTTGAACAGGCCGACGGCGGTGGAGAAGCCGTAGTTGCCGTCCAGAAGACCGACCTTGTACACGTAGGTCGAGATGATTTCCGAACTGGCGAGGTTGAGGTCGGTCTGGAGGGCGTAGGCCTTCTCGAAGCCGACGATCATGATGTTTCCGACGCTCATGATGAACTGGATGAGGACGGTGTCCTTGATGGCAGGCCACTCAACGGCCTTGATCTGCTGGATGATGTTGGCGCCATCGATGACGGCCGCCTCCTTGAGATCCTGGGAGGCGTTGGAGAGCGCTGCCGTGTAAATGATGGAGCCCCAGCCAGCGCCTTGCCAGATGCCCGAGGCAATGTAGATGGTGCGGAACGCCGAAGGCATGGTCATGAAGTTCCAGTTGGTGCCGAGCAGCATGTTGATGAGGCCCGTAGGCGACAGAAGGATGCGCACGATACCGCAGAGAACGATGACGGAGATGAAGTTGGGCATGTACAGCACCAGCTGAATCTTCTGCTTGAGCTTGGTGCTCAACACGCGGTTGAGCAGGAAAGCCAGAAGAATCGGCGCGGGGAAGCCCCAAAGCAGACCGAAGACGCTCAGCTTCAAGGTGTTGGTCAGGTAGCGCATGAAGTCAGGCGAAGACAAGAAGCGCTGGAAGTGCGCAAAGCCGACCCATTCGCTGCCAAAGACGCCACGGAACGGGTTGTACTCCTCGAATGCGATGAGCACGCCGCCCATAGGAATGTAGCGGAAGATGATGGTGAGCAAGAACGCCGGCATCATGAACAGCAGGTAGAGCTGCCAGTGCTGACGAACGTACAGCAAGGTGTCCTGAAGGCCCCCTCCCTTCTTCTTCGCGACGCCGCCAGACGATGCATCTGTCATAGTGGTTCCTCCCTTTCTCTCCCTTTGGTTGTGCACGAGAACTGTGCATATGTAAAGTAGTGCACACCTTTCGCTGGCTTAAAAGTAGGGAGAATTGTTGCATTTGTCAATATATAGTGGAGCACTTTTGTGCAAATGCAGCCGTTCTTTTGGCAAACGTTGTGCGGGCATTTGCACATACTTATGTAACAAAGTCAAACAGCATCCGCTGTTGGATCTTTTGGCAGCGTCGCATCATGCTGATTCGATGCGAAGGGTAAGATAAGCTATGGACTCTGCATCTGATTTGCGATACTAGATGTAGTCGTATTGGAGAATCTGTTACCGACAGAAAGGCGTTAACCATGGCCAAGAGCGAGTTGGTACATTACAAGGGTTTCAAGGACTTCGTCGAGGGAATGGCGGCCGACCGTCCGCATGCCATAGCTTTCCTCTACGAGCGTAACGGCAAGATGGGCCGTGCGACCTGGCAGGGCTTTGCCAACGACGTGGCAACCCGTGCCGAGGAGCTGCGCGCAACGGGCAAGACCTGCATCGGCATCCTGTGCGACGGCAGCTATGACTGCGTTGTCGAGATCTTTGCCGCAAACATTGCCGGCCTTCAGATTGCCATGCTCGACAACGCGGTTGCCGATGTCATGCTGGGACAGCTTCTCCCCTACGTTGACGCAGACACCCTGTGGGCGTCCAACGAGAGCCGCCTTGAGGCGCTCAGCGGCAACCTCGTGGGAACCAAGGTTGAGGGCAAGGGACGCATCCTCTTCTTTACCAGTGGAACCACCTCACGTCAGAAGGCGGTTACCCTCACCGACTCCAGCCTCATGTCTGCCGCCTTCTATGGCAGCAGCACCCTTCCGGTCGAGTCTGGCGACGTGCTTCTGTGCGTTCTGCCGCTCGGCCACGTCTTTGGCTTTGTCTGCGGCCTGCTGTGGCCGCTCCTTTCCGGCGCAACCGTTGCCCTTGGCCGTGGCGGCCGTCACGTCTTTGACGACTGGACGTACTTCCATCCCACCGTCACCTCCGTCGTGCCCATCCTGCTCGAGCACCTGCTGCGCCGCGACCTCATCAACCCCGAGCTGCACACCATCCTGGTGGGCGCCGGCGACTGCTCGCCCGAGCGCCTGGCCGAGGCTAAGGAGCGCGGAATCCGCGTCTCGTTTGGCTATGGCCTGACCGAGACCAGCTCTGGCGTCGCTATCTCCATGGGCGATGACCCCTTTGCCATGACGGTCTGCGACGGTTGCGAGATCACGCTCGCCGAGGACGGAGAGGTGCTCATCAAGTCACCCGGAAGCATGATGCAGGGCTACTACAAGCTCCCCGCCGACACCGATGAGGTGCTTATTGACGGCGTGCTGCACACTGGCGACCTGGGCAGCTTTGACGAAAACGGCTGCCTCCACATCAAGGGTCGCAAGAAGGAGGTCCTGGTCATGCCTGGCGGCACCAAGATCTTCCTGCCCGAATACGAGCAGCAGATTGCCGAGGAGCTCGGCACGAGCGAGATCGCCGTGGTCCTGCGCCGTGGCATGCCCGTCCTGGTGCTGGACGACCTCAAGAACGACGCGACAGAGGCGGTTCTTGGGCGCCTCAAGACCGCCATGCAGGGCTGGGACCGCAGCCAGCAGCTTGCCGACGTCGTCGAGCTTGGCCGCGAGCTTCCGCGCACCGCATCCGGCAAGATTCAGCGTTGGATGATCGAGGCCGAGCTTGACCAGCGTTGGAACGCCCTGAAGAGCCTCGGCAAGAAGGCCGCCGAACCCAAGGCTGACGAAACGCCCGCCGAGGGCGAGGCGGCTGCCGAGCCCGAGACGACCGCGGAGGTCGAGCCCACCGAGGAGACCAGCGAGGAGTAGGCGTCTCGAAGCTTAGGGACTGACACATCCGGCCCGTTTTGCCGGCCGCAGCGAACACGTTCGCTGTGGCCGGCTTTTCATGGGCCGCCACCGGCCCGATGGTGGCCGTCTTCCCAATTGCGGCATGCCAATTGCGACATGGTATCTGCCTTCGTGCAACAGAGGCCGCCCAATCCCAGCGTTTCGGCACGGTATTCGTCTTCGTGCAACACTTTTTCCTGGGCTCTCCGAAACATAGCGACGAAGGGCGTTGCACGAAATGAAATACGATGCCAGTCCCGCCCTCCCGGGGCTCTCTTGCTGCACGAAGACGAATACCGTGCCTTTTTTCTCGGGACCTCTTGGTAGAGCCTCAGCTGGTCATACAAACATCTTGAAACAATACGCTGATATGATGGCTCAAACTCGTACATAAGGAGGAGCCATGCCAGGACCAGGCGGTATGCGCGGACAGCAGTTTCTCACCGAGGAAGAAAAGGCCAACGCTCCCAAGGTCACCAAGGAGCTGCTGCTCCGCATCTTGGGCTACCTTAAGCCGTACTGGCTGCAGTTCCTCTTCGTGTTCATCGCCATCCTGGTCTCTTCGATCGTAGGCCTGCTCCCCTCCATCATCACGGGACGCATCGTAGACACGGCCCTCGTTGGCAACGACCTCGGCCTTCTCATTCGCCTGCTCTTCACGGCTCTCGCCGCCATGCTAGCCAGCCAGCTGGTGGGCGTGCTGGAGAACTACATCAACTCGTGGATCTCGGAACGCATCATCTTTGACATGAAGAACGAGATGTACCAGCACCTCCAGCACATGCCTCACGCGTTCTTTACCACCGAGACGCAGGGCGACATCGTCACGCGCATGAACACCGACATCTCGGGCGTGAGCTCGGTCATCTCGGGAACGCTCACGCAGATAGTGAGCAACGTGGCAACGGTCGTCACCACTCTCGTCGCGCTCTTCTCCATGAGTCCCAAGCTGGCAGTCGTCGGCCTGTTGGTGCTTCCACTGCTCATCATCCCCACGCGGAGCGCCGGACGCGTGCGTCTCAAGCTCGTGCAGGAGTCGCAGGCCAAAAACGACGAGATGAACCAGATGATCAACGAGACGCTCTCCGTCTCTGGGTCGCTGCTCATGAAGATGTTCACGCGCGAGGAGCGCGAGTACGAGCGCTTCGTGGAGGTCAACAAAGAGGTCACCGACATCTCGCTCAAGGAGCAGCGCTCGGGTTCGTGGTTCCGCGTGGTCATGGGCATGTTCACGCAGCTGGGACCACTGCTCATCTACTTTGCCGGTGGGTTGCTCATCATTCGCCAGCTCGACCCGTCGCTTACGGTGGGTACGGTCACCGCCACGGTCACGCTGGTCAACCGCCTGTATCGTCCCGTGGAGAGCCTGCTGAACCTCCAGGTGAGCTTCACCCGATCCCTGGCCATGTTCACCCGCATCTTTGACTATCTTGACCGCAAGAGCACGATCGTATCGCCCGAAAACGGCGCCAAGCCCGACTGCGAGATGGCAACCATCACCTACGAGCACGTGGCCTTTGGCTACGACGACAACGACGACCTCGTCCTGACGGACGTCAACTTCACCGTTCCTGGCGGCCAGATGTACGCCATCGTCGGGCCAAGCGGGTCGGGCAAGTCGACCGTGGTCAACCTCATACCGCGCCTCTATGACGTCAAGAGTGGCTCAGTCAGCGTCGCGGGGGTGGACGTGCGTGACTTTGACCTCACCTACCTGCGGCAATGCGTTGGCGTGGTCACGCAGGAGGCCTATCTTTTCAACGGGACGATCCTTGACAACTTGCGCTATGCCAAGGAGGACGCGACCCAGGAGGAGATCGAGCAGGCATGCAAGGTCGCGAACATCCACGACTTCATCGTCAGCCAACCAAATGGCTACCTCACTGAGGTGGGAAACCGCGGCCTCAAGCTGTCGGGCGGAGAGAAGCAGCGACTGTCGCTCGCGCGCGTCGTCCTGAAGGACCCCAAGATCCTGATCCTGGACGAGGCAACGAGCGCCCTTGACTCCATCAGCGAAAACGCCATCCAAGAGGCACTCGAGCAGCTGATGGTTGGCCGCACGAGCATCGTCATAGCGCACCGTCTTTCGACCATCCTCAAGGCCGACAAGATCATGGTGGTCAAAGGGGGCGTGATTGCCGAACAGGGAACGCACGACGAGCTGCTCGAGGCGGCGGGCGTCTATCGCGAGCTGTACGAGACCCAGTTCAGGCAGGTAATCCAGCAGGAGCGCGGGACAGCAGAGAAGCACGACCTTGACATTGGGGGCCTCTCCACCGAGCTCATCGCGAAAGAGCTTGATGGCGGCAATCTTACCGACGTGCTCATGCTGATGCGATCCAACCGTCAGTACTACCGTCGTCTTGGCGAGCATCCCAACAAGGCGCAGCTCACGTCGATGGTTGCAAGCACGCCGGGCGAGGCAAACGTGAAGCACCTCATTGGTTTTTACGACGACGAGGATGGCCTTGTCGCAGTCATGGACCTGACCTGCGGCGTTCCCGACGAAAGCGGTGTCCTCATCGGATGGTTCATGGTGGCCGCCGACAAGCAACGGCAAGGTGTGGGGTCGGCGCTCTTCGCCGACGTGCGCGCAGCCCTGTCGGCTCAGGGCTACAGCCACCTTGAGCTGCGCATTCCCGAGGCAGCGGAGGAAGCTCTCGCGTTCTGGGACGCACAGGGTTTCAAGCTGACGGGAGAGCGGGACGAGACGGGCCACTATCCCGTCGTCACCCTCACGCGCGACGTGTAGCTTCACACAACCGTCCCGACCGTCCCGTCCTGGTTGTCCGCTGGCCATCTTGCATTTACTTCCCGAAAAACGGAGAGGCCCGGGCGTCAACTTGAACGTCCGGGCCTCCCTGTGGGAAGGAAGAGGGGCAAGGAAGTGCTCCTCAGGGAACCACTACTCCTCGACGGGCTTCTTCCAGAAGGAGAGAATCAGAGCGCCCACGACGGAACCCGCGATGATGGCGACGAGCCACATGAAGGGGTTGCCGATGACGGGGAGGACCCAAGCGCCACCGTGAGGTGCGGGGCTGTAGCAGCCGAACATTGCGGAGAGGCCACCGGCGATGGCGGAGCCGATCACGCAGGTCGGGATGATGTGCGCAGGGTCAGCGGCTGCGAACGGGATGGCGCCCTCGGAGATGAAGGACAGGCCCATGATGTAGTTGACCAGACCAGCGTCGCGGTCAGCCTTGCTCCACTTGTTCTTGAAGAAGGTGGTGGACAGGGCGACGACGATCGGGGGAACCATGCCGCCAGCCATGCAGGCAGCCATGACGACCTGGCCAGGGCCACCGAGAGCGGCATCAGCAAGCAGGCCAGTGGAGAAGACGTAGGAGGCCTTGTTGAAGGGGCCGCCGAAGTCGATGGACATCATGCCGCCGACGATGGCACCGAGCAGCACGATGTTGGCGCCCTGCATGCCGCCCAGGAAGCTGTTCATGGCGGTGTTGATGGCACCAAAGATCGGGTTGAGGATGTACATGACAGCGCCGGTCACGAGGATGCCACACACGGGGTACAGCAGGATCGGCTTGATGCCCTCGAGAGACTCGGGCAGCGCGTCGCAGGCCTTCTTGATGTAGTTGGTGAGGTAGCCAGCAAGGAAGCCAGCGGCCAGAGCGGCGATGAAGCCACCAGAGACGCAGACGCTGCTGTCGAAGTCAGGGGCGGTCTGCAGGAAGGCGAAGTTGATGCCGGACTTGGCCATGAGGCCACCCACGACGCCAGGGGCAAGACCCGGGCGGTCAGCGATGGACATGGCGATGTAGCCAGCCAGGATCGGCAGCATCATGCCGAAGGCCTCCTCGCCGATCTTCTTGAAGAAGGCGGCCAGGAAGGTGCTGGAGCCGTACGCGCCAGTGCCGGCAGCACCCATGTCAACCAGGAACGCCAGGGCGGTGAGGATGCCGCCGCCGATGACGAACGGAAGCATGTGGGAAACGCCGTTCATGAGGTGCTTGTACAGCTGGGAGCCGATGCTCTCGGTCTCGGCGGCAGCGGAGGCCTCGACGACGGTGCCCTCCTGCACAGGAGCCTCATGGTTGAGGATGATGTTGATGAGGCGCTCGGGGTCGTTGATGCCCGCGGAGACGTTGGTGGAGTACACCTGCTTGCCAGCGAAGCGAGCACGGTCGACGTTCTTGTCGGCGGCGATGATGATGCCCTCGGCATGCGCGATCTCCTCGGCGGTCAGGACGTTCTTGGCGCCAGCGGAGCCCTGGGTCTCGGCCTTGAGCTGGATGCCCATCTCGGCAGCCTTCTTCTCGAGGTTCTCGGCGGCCATGTAGGTGTGGGCGATGCCGGTCGGGCAGGCGGTGATGGCCAGAATCTTGGGCCATGCGTCGTCAGCAGCAGCGGCGCGAGCAGCAACCTGCGCAGCGTTCTTCTGGGCCTGCTCGAGGTCACGGGCAGCCTCGGCCTCATCGATGATCTGCAGGAACTCCTTCGCGTCGTGGGCGCGACGCAGGGCGTTGGCGAAGTCGGCGTGCATGAGCAGCGCGGAGAGCTTAGCCAGCATCTCAAGGTGCGTGTTGGCCTCGCCCTCGGGGGCGGCGATCATGAACATGAGGTCGGCCGGCTCGTCGTCGGGGGCGTTCCAGTCAACGCCACCGGGGACGGTCATGGCAGCCAGACCGGACTTGGTCACCGCAGCGACCTTGGCGTGCGGGATTGCGATGCCGTCACCCACCGCGGTGGAGAACTCGGCCTCGCGTGCAAGAATTCCCTCCTTGTATGCAGCCTTGTCGTTGATGTTGCCGCTGGCGTCCTGCAGGGCCACCAGCTGGTCAATGGCATCCATCTGGTTGGCGGCCGTAGCGCCCACCTTGATGCCCTCAACCTTGAGCAGGTCAGTAATCTTCATCTGACGCTCCCCTTTCGTTCAGGTCCCTTCCAATTGCCTTCACGTATCCACATCCAAAAGCAGTCATTGATAGTTTTTGAAAACATTTGACCGAATTTGGCTTGTTGGCACTACTTTACCGCATAGCTCAGCACTTTTCAAGCACTAACTACCATAATCTTTCAGTTTCGAGCAACTTTAGCCAAGTTTGGCAAGCAGATCCTCGACCTCTTCGCGCGTTGCAAGGTCGGCAGAGAAGGCGCTCGCCGAACCTGTGCACAGGCCCATGCGGAATGCCTGCGCCATATCGCCCGTCTCAATGACGCCCGCAAGGAAGCCAGCGACCATGGAGTCACCTGCGCCGACCGAGTTCACCACGGTCCCCTTCGGGGCCTCGCTCATGGCGACCTCGCCCTCCTCGCTCACGAAGACGGCGCCCTCGCCAGCCATCGAGATGATGACGTTGCGCGCGCCCTGCTCCTGCAGCTTCTTGGCGTAGGGAACCACCTCTTCGCGCGTCTTCAGCGTAACGCCAAAGATGTCGCCCAGCTCGTGGTTGTTGGGCTTGATGACAAACGGGTGGTACTTCAGCACGCGAGTAAGCAGGTCACGCTCAGCGTCGACGGCAATGTTGATGCCGCGCCCATCCAGGCGCTCCATGATGCGCTCGTACATGTCGGGCGGAAGCATCGAGGGCACGCTGCCTGCAATCACCAGGTAGTCGCCGGCCTTGAGCTCGTCCAGCTTGGCAAAGAGGGACTCCACGTCCTCTTCGGTGATCAGCGGACCCATGCCGTTGATCTCGGATTCCTCGTCGGACTTAACCTTCACGTTGATGCGGCTCATGCCCTCCTTGACCTGGATGAAGTCGCACTCGGCACCGTACTCACGCATGCGGCGCTCAATCTCTGCACCCGTGAAGCCGGCAACGAAGCCAAGCGCGGTGGAGGTGTGACCAAGATTTCCCAGCACGATGGAAACGTTCACGCCCTTACCACCAGGAAGGATGTTCTCGTAGTGGACGCGGTTGATGGCGCCCAGCTTGAGATGATCGACACGAATGATGTAGTCAAGCGAAGGATTGAAGGTGACGGTGTAGATCATTGCTGACTCCCAACTTCTATGACGTTTCCTGACTGAACATAACTTCTGTCCGTAAGCAGGTCGGTGATGACCTGCGCACGGTCAAAGTCCGCAAAGGTAATGGGCGCGACCTGCGAAAACTTGCTCGAGTCGCAGAGCACGTACGGCCGCACCGTCTGCTCGAGGGAAATCTGCTTGACCGCCGCCTCGTTGAACTCGGGCGTGGTGAAGCCCGTCTCGAGATCGGCACCGTTGGTCCCCCAAAAGCCAATGGTGAAGTGATAGCGCCTGATGAGCCCAACGGTCTCGGCACCCACGAGCGCCTCGGTCGTTGGCTTGAGCTCGCCTCCAGGCAAAAGAACGCGGCACCCCTTGGCAAGAAGCTTCTGGGCATGCCGCAGTGAGTTGGTGAGATAGATGGCACGTGTCTCGGTAATAGCGTCTACCAGGCATTCAGTCGTAGTGCCCGCATCAATGAAGACAAAGTCGTGCGGACCTATGAGATCTGCCGCGTAGGCCCCAATGGCGCGCTTCTCTTCCATGTGCTGCTCTTGGCGCCCCGCAAACGACTGGTCCGAGATGACATATTCAGACGAGACGACTTTGGTCGCCCCGCCGCGCACCCTACGAAGAAGCCCAGTCTTGTGCAGCTGGGCAAGATCACGACGAACTGTAGATTCGGAGGTATCAATTGCTTGGGCAAGCTCGGCCAGAGACATGCTGCCACGTGCGTTGACAAGCTCGACGATGCGCTTTTGACGCTCTGCGGCTATCATGACTGACCTCCTTTGCTCATATTCGACTGAATTTGATTTGTTTTGATCATTTTAGCAACTCTATCCCTATAATACAAGCACTTTCTTCCAAAATCTTTCATTCGTAGAACTCTTATTTCATTATCTATCAAATTCTTTCACTCCTTTGCCAAGAGTGCGCTTAGTCGGTAATCGGCAGCCATGCAAAGCGAGGGCGGGCCTGCGCGA
>JAFUBJ010000486.1 GCA_017460265.1 Atopobiaceae bacterium
CGCACTCGCGCAGGACGTCCTCGGGAAGCACGGCAGGGCCGGCTGAGAAGTTATAGACACGAGACATGCTGCCTCCTTTTTTCGGTGAGAGGTACCTTTCGACGCGTGAAAGCATAGCCGAGGTATGGATGATTCACACAAAAGACTCCGAACGTGTTGCATTGACGAAACAGAGTACTTCAAAGAACATGTCAGCTCTTGAAACGCCCACAAGCTACCATCAGGTAAAAGAAGATAAGGAGAGCTCATGATCACACGTTACGGCATGGACGTCTCAAACCGCCGTTGTGTCGTTCTTGATTTTGACGGCACCCTTGCCGACACCAAGCCCGGCATCGTCCGCACCGCAACCAAGGTGCTTTTGGAATGGGGCATCCCCGAAGACGTCGTCTCCGCACACGTGGGAGGCCTCATTGGCCCTCCCTTTCCGCAGGCGTTCAGCATGGTGTTTGGCGTCAGCCCAGACGATGCGGCAACAATCACGCAGCGCTATCGCGAGATCTACTTCCAGTTGGGCGTCGAGGCCTGGCCCTTCTTTCCTGGCGTCACCGAGGCGCTTCGGCACCTGCGCGAGGCTGGAAAGAAGACCTGCGTCGCCTCGTCAAAGCTGCACACACTCATTCTGCGCGGCGTGGCTGACAACGACGCCACGGAGCTCTTTGACGCGCTTGTAGGCTGCCAGGAAGGCGTGGCAGACACCAAGGAGCAGGCGATCCGTTCGGCTATAGAGGCAGCAGGCTGCAAGCTTGACGAGGCCGTCATGGTGGGCGACCGCTTCCATGATGTGGAGGGAGCAGCCGCAGTCGGCATTCCCTGCGTCGGCGTGCTCTTTGGGGACACCGGCACACGAGAGGAGCTCGCAGGCGCGGGCGCCGTCGCGGTGGTGGACACCGTCCAGGAGTTGGAAACGGTGCTTCTTGACAGAGGGTAGGCGCGGCATCCCTTCTGGTCTTAGGCGCAATTGGCACTTTCAGCGATACAATGTCTCGTGAGGTAAATTGCAAAACTTATCGGACTGGAAGGACGGCCATGGAGCGCATCAAAGTCATCGAGGTCAAGGAAGACGTCCTTGCCAACAACGACCGCGCCGCACAGGCGCTCCGCGAGCGACTCCATGACGCGGGAACCCTGCTCATCAACCTCATGAGCTCGCCCGGCTCGGGAAAGACAACGCTGCTTTCGGCCACGCTCGACGCCCTTGCCAACGAGATGTCCATCGGCGTGATGGAGGCCGACGTCGACTCGGACGTTGACGCCTACACGGTCCAGGGCCACGGCGCTCGGGCCGTGCAGCTGCACACGGGCGGCATGTGCCACTTGGATGCCGCCATGACCGAGCAGGGCCTGCGCGAGCTGGGAATCGAGGGCCTTGACCTCGTCTTCCTGGAAAACGTCGGAAACCTCATCTGCCCGGCGGAGTTTGACACGGGGGCAGCACGAAAGGTCATGATCCTCTCCACGCCCGAGGGCCATGACAAGCCGCTGAAATACCCCCTCATGTTTGAGGTGTCCGACCTCGTCATCGTCTCGAAGATGGACGTCGCGCAGCATTTTGACTTCAGCTTGGGGGAGCTGGAGAAGAACGTGAGGATGCGCAACCCCCATGCCACCATCCTGCCCCTCTCGGCCAAGACCGGTGAGGGCATGGACGCGTGGCTTTCGTGGCTGCGAGACGAAGTCAGGCAGTGGAAAGCGTAACGCCCACCCAGGTGCGTCCTGGGGGTAGCCCCCTAGGCGCACCGAGGGCTTCAGGACTGTAAGGAGAGGAACATGAACCAGTTTGACAGGCCAGGCGGCCCCACCGGTCGACCTCAGGACGCCTACGGCGGAGCAAGCGTCGAGGAACGTGCAGAGGCCATGCGCGGCGACATGACCGACGAGGAGATTTCCGCACGCAACGTCATTCCCACGGCAACGCCCAACGGCGAGCCTTTCCACGTCATCTCGGAGGAGTACTTCTCGGAGAACGACGCCGCCACGCACTGGAAGCCCGCCACGCCCGACGAGCCTGGCCCCGCCGCGCACGAGCCCCTCAAGCCGGGCGTTCTGCGCGAGGGCGCCAAGATTACTGACCGCATCCCCATCAAGCTGCACATGCGCAAGGCGACGCAGGATGACCCCGAGTACTGGGGGCTTGCCGCCGTCATGACCGAGGAGGAGGCCGAGCTCCTCAAGCACATGAAGGTCCGTGTGCCCGAGACGTTCCAGCAGGTGGTCGACGGCTCCGGCATGGATGCCGATCGCGTGCAGCAGCTGCTCGACGAGCTGTGCTACAAGGGCATCATGGAGTACAACTGGGAAAACCTTGACGGCAAGAATCCCGACCATGAGAGGCGCTACGTGTTGCCGCGCTACGTACCCGGCTCGGCCGAGTTCACCGTCATGAACCAGCACCTCCTTGAGGATCACCCCGAGTTTGGCACCTTCTTCGAGCGCATGACGTTTTTGCCGCTCACCGTGGCCACCAAGCTCGTGCCGCCCGGCGGCGCGGGCATCGGCATGCACGTCATCCCCGTCGAGCACGCCATCAGGCAGGAGAACGTCACCGCCTCGGTCGAGCACCTCAGCCACTGGCTCAAGAAGTACGACCGCTATGCCGCCAGCTCCTGCAGCTGCGCGCTTGCCGAGCGGGCCCGCGGCGACAACGGCGGACGCGACCCGCAGAACTGGTGCCTAGGCATCGGAGATATGGCCGACTACCTGGTCGAGACCGGCAAGGGCCACTTCGTCACCTACGACGAGGTCATCGACATCCTCCTCGAGGCCGAGAAGAACGGCTACGTCCACCAGATCACCAACATCGACGGCGAGGAGAAGATATTTGCCATCTGCAACTGCGACGTGAGCGTCTGCTACGCCCTGCGCACGAGCCAGCTCTTCAACACCCCCAACATGAGCGCGAGCGCCTATCGCGCCCAC
>JAFUBJ010000487.1 GCA_017460265.1 Atopobiaceae bacterium
CTGTCGTAATGAAGCTGACTGACAGTACTGATGCGAGGCGCCCATGAGAGGCACCCATGCGAGGCACCCATGGAAGACGCCCAGGCAGGCGCTCCAAGGCGTCACTCACGCAAGTACGGCGAAGCTCTGCCCCGGCATGACCAGCCGCCCATCCCGCATGGCGGCCTCCCCTATCCGGTGGATGACACGCCTACCCCCAAGCACCGCCCCCTCGTAGCGCTTCTCCTGCGAGGAGGGGTTGAGTGCCAGGACCAGCGCGCCCCTGCGGTACACAAAGGGCGCCGCCGTCTCGTCATCGTTGACCACGGCAAACGGCGCATCCGCCTGCAGGTCCTCCCAGTCGTGGCGCAGCGCGCAAAGCCGCCGCACCTCCGCCAGCAGCGACCCCGCATCCGCCAGCTGCTCCTCCACGCAGGGCGCATCCTCCGACCCATCCACCGGCAGATAGAGCGCGTCGGCAGGCGCGCCCGAGAAGCCCGCGTTCTCCGCGCGGCTCCACTGCATGGGCGTGCGGCTCCCCGTCCGCTGGTAGCCGCCCTCCTTGGTGCGCAGGTCGAGGTAGCGCATGCCGATCTCGTCGCCGTAGTAGATAAAGGGCACGCCAGGCATGGTGAGGAAAAGGGCAAAGGCAAGCTTGAGCTCTGCCACCGACAGGGTCTTGGCCAAGCGCGGCGTGTCGTGGTTGCTCGATATGAAGCTGATGTAGCCACGCGCGCGGCTGCGCTCGTACTTGGGCAGGTAGTCGTCCAAGAAGCGCCGGATGCTTCCGCCCGCGTCGCAGAGGAAGTAGCTGTGGTCGCCGCCCTCGGTCTCCCAGTCGCGCACCAGCGTGTTGTAGCCGTTGCGCTGGTGGTCGAGGTAGAAGTCCATGTGGAAGCCCGCATCGCAAAGGGCCAGGTCGGGGTTGGACCACTCGCTGACGAGCGCCGCGTCGGGGTATTCGGCGTCCATCATTGCACGGATGTCGCGCCAGATTGCACAGGTCGCGCTCTTGCGCTCGTCGTCGCCCTTCACCAGCGAATCGGCCATGTCTACGCGATACCCGTCGCAGCCCAGGTCCAGCCAGAAGCGCATCACGTCCTTGATGGCCTCGCGGGTGGCCAGCGCCTCTGGCGAGTCCGTGGCGCTCATCCAGTGCTTGTACGGGTCGCGCCAGCCATAGTTGAGCGCAGGCTGCGTGGCGAAGAAGTTGAGCATATACGCCCCGGCCCGCTCGGTCATGCCCGCGATGTAGGGCCGTCCCTCCATGCCCCAGAGCGCCTCGTCGGTCCAGATGTAGCGGGCGGAGTACTCGTTGGGGTCAGCCTGGGCAGACGCCTTGAACCACGGGTGCTGGTCTGAGGTGTGGCCGGGCACCAGGTCGAGCAGCACGTGCATCCCACGCGCATGCGCCTCATCAAACAGCCGCACGAGGTCCTCGTTGGTCCCGTAGCGAGGCGCGACCAGCTTGTAGTCGCGCACGTCATACCCCGCGTCCATGAAGGGCGAGTCAAAGCAGGGGTTGATCCACAGGGCGTTGCAGCCAAGCCCCGCCACGTAGTCCAAGCGGTCGATGATGCCCGGGATGTCGCCTATGCCATCGTCGTTGCTGTCCTGGAACGACTGCGGATAAATCTCGTAGAAGATGGCATCTTTCAGCCATGTGGGTCCCATCAGGCCCTCCCGTCCGTCGGGCTACTGCCCGGCATCAAGCGTCAGCACGGCAATGCAGTAGGCCGGAAGGCTCAGGTTGCCGTTCTCGTAGGTGATCTGCTCCTCGTTGGTGTTGAGCACCGCTGCCAGCTGCCATGCAGCACCCAGCGCCGACAGGTCCTTGGTCGCGGCCTGGTCGCACAGGTTCATGACCAGAAGCACGTCCTGCTGCCCCTCGCAGCTGCGGACGAACGCCGCCACGCTCTCGTCGCTCACGCCCTCCACCGGCTCGGTCGTACCCCGCGCGATGGCCGGGAAGGCCCGCCGCACGCGGATGACCTCCTTGAACCAGCGCCACAGGGACAGGTCGTCCTCCAGCTGCTCCTCGAGCGGAGGGAACTTCATCTGAAGCTCATCCATCCCCGCGGGCGCGGTGCACATGCCCAGTGCAGCGGGGTCGGCGCTCCAGTACATGGGGGCGCGCTTGTTCTCGTCCTTGCCGGAGCCCTTCATGCCCAGCTCCTCGCCGTAGTACATGAACGAGTCGCCCGGCATGAGCAGGCTCAGCGCATAGGCCATCTTGGTGACAGGCCCGTCGTCCTGGGCATAGTAGCCCGCGCTCCGGGCCGTGTCGTGGTTGGTGTAGAACGGGGCACCAACGTAGCCAGGGTACGCCGCGCCGTAGGCGGCCTCCTCGCTCACCATGGCCCGCACGTAGTCGGAGGCCGCATAGCTTCCGTTCATGACCTGTCTGATGACGCCCTCCGAGTCCGCAAAGGGGAAGTCGAAGAGCGAGTCGATGCCGCTGGTGTAGAGCGTGGCGATGGTGGAACGGTCCGTCCAGGCCTCCCCCACCAGGTAGCAGGCGGGGTCAACGCCCTTGCAGGTGTCCGAGAGCCACCGCAGGAACTCGACGTTTCCCTCGGGGCTGCCGGTCACGTAGGAGGTCACGGCGTCCAGCCGGAAGCCGTCCACGCCCTTGTCCAGCCAGAACTGCACGATGTCGCGAACCTCGTCGCGCACCACGTCGTTGCCCAGGTTGAGGTCGGGCATCTCCGACCAGAACCGCGCCTCGTAGTACCAGGGCGTGCCCTCCAGCGGGACGAAGCCGTCCAGCGCCTCGCGGGAGAAGGTGTAGTACCAGACGTACGGGCACTCCTCGAAGACGGGCTCCTCGCCGTCCGGCAGCGCGCGCAGGTAGTCCGCCGCGGCAACAAACCACGGGTGCGTGTCGGAGGTGTGGTTGAGCACCAGGTCGAGCAGCACGCGGATCCCGCGCTCGTGGCACTCCGCGAGCAGCGCCTCGTAGTCCCCCATCGTCCCAAAGGCGGGGTCGATCGCGCAGTAGTCGTCCACGTCGTACTTGTGATAGGTTGCCGAAGGGTGCACGGGCGTCAGCCACAGCTGGTCGAAGCCCAGGCCGCTGATATAGTCGAGCTTCTCGCGGATGCCACCCAGGTCGCCGATGCCATCCCCGTTCGAGTCGCAGAACGAATAGACGAAGATCTCGTAGGTCGTACGGTAGTCGTCATCCGCATCGAGCGCAGCCGGCTGCAGATCCCTGTTGTAGTCGATCATCTGCACGGCAGAGGCGGCGGGCTCTGCGCCACTGCTCCCCTGCTGGCCGTTGCAGCCCGAAAGCAGCAGCGCCACGCACGCAACCATCGGAATCCACCGCAAAAGACGTCTCATGTCCACCTCCAAACGAACCCTGAACCACTTCTCCAAAAAAAAGGGAGTCTCCCCTTCGGGGCGGGCCCCAAAGGGGAGACTCCCTTTTGGGGCGACGCCCCTGGCTGCCGGGGGAGAGAGCGGCTAGCCCTTGACCGCTCCTGTCATGCCTTCCACGTAGAAGCGCTGCATGTACAGGAACAGGATCGCGATGGGGATCGAAATCAGCACCGCACCAGCTGCGAAGCAGGTGTACCACTGGTAGATGTACTCCTTCTGCAGCATGTTCCAGAGTCCGATGGCCACCGTGAACTGGTCGGCATTCGCGCGGCAGAGGACCTTGGCAAAGATGAAGTCCACCCAAGGCGCCATGAAGGCCGTCATGACGGTGTAGATGACGATCGGCTTGGAGAGCGGCAGCGTGATGCGCGTGAACACCTGCCACTGCGTGGCGCCGTCCATGACCGCGGCCTCGTCGATCGACCGGGGGATCGTGTCGAAGAAGCCCTTGGAGATCTGGAAGCCCAGGCCCGTGCAGGCGCTGTACACCACGATGAGGCCGATCCTGATGCCCGCTCCCTCCGTCAGGCCCATGGCCTTGAGGATGAAGTACTGGGCGACCATCGTCATGAAGCCAGGAAACAGGCCCAGGATCATGGCGAGGTTCATGTAGGGCTTGCGGAACTTGAACCGCATACGGCTCAGCGAGTAGGCCACCGAGAGCACGAAGAACGTAGAGATCGTGCAGCTGAAGATCGAGATGATCAGGGTGTTCTTGAACATCCTGGGGAAGTTCAAGACGTTTCGGTCCGTCAGCAGCTTGACGTAGTTGTTGAGCGTGTACCCCTGCGGCAGGAAGGTCTTGGTGTAGGCGCCAGGCTCGGCACGGAAGCTGGTCAGGACGATCCACGCGATGGGAAGGACCCAGATCAGCGCCAGCACGGCCAGAAGCAGGTGCACCAGAAAGTTGACCAGCCTCCTGCGTGGGCTCAGCTTGTTTTTTGCCATCTGGTTATCCATCACATGAACGCCTCCTCGTTCTTATAGGAGCTGGAGTTGCGATACGTGACCAGCGTGACGATCGTGAGGATGACGAACGTCATGATGCCGATGACTGCGCCGAGGTTGTAGTACTGCTGGTCGATGGTCAGCTTGTAGAGCCACGTCACGAGCAGGTCGGTTTGGCCGGCCGTGTCGCCCACGCGCGTGGGGCCGCCGCCCGAGAGCAGATAGATGACGTTGAAGTTGTTGATGTTGCCCACGAA
Organism: Atopobiaceae bacterium; assembly: GCA_017460265.1. Lineage (GTDB taxonomy): Bacteria > Actinomycetota > Coriobacteriia > Coriobacteriales > Atopobiaceae > UBA1367. Next base: position 4,569 of record JAFUBJ010000487.1, read on the forward strand.
GCTGGAGATCAGGTACGGCGCGGTGACAAACAACATGTAGGGCAGCGTGATCTTGAAGAAGATCCTCATCGGGCCCGCACCGTCCATCCTAGCTGCCTCATAGAGCTCCCCGGGGATGTTCTGCAGGATGCCGGTGACCTGCAGCATCGTGTACGGGATGCCAACCCACAGGTTGATGGCGATGATCGTAACCCTAGCCAGCATGGCATTGGTCCAGAACGGAATGGGCTCTTTGATAAGGCCGAGGTTCTGGAACAAGACGTTCACCGCGCCAGACGGCTGCAGCATGATGTTCATGATCATCAGCGTGACGAACTGCGGGACTGCGACGGAGAGCACAAAGCAGAACCTCCAGAACGCCTTGCCCTTGGTGTCCTTCCTGTTGATGATCAGGGCCAGCACCATGCCGAGGATGTAGTTGAGGAACGTCGCGAAGATGGCCCAGATGATGGTCCATGCCAGGACGTGCCAGAACTGACGGCCGATGTTGCCGTTCATGTTCAGCACCCTCAGGAACTGGTGGATGCCGTCCCAGTCGAACAGGATGAGGTGCTCGTCTTCCTTGGAGTAGGTGGTGAACGCCATCGAGATCATGTAGACCAGCGGGACGATGTTGAAGATCAGGATGCCGATGCACGGAAGCGACATCAGGGTGATGTGCAGGTTGCCGTCGAAAAGGCTCTTTATATCATCTCGGAGTGTGGGAACTTCCTCTCCGTCCTCGATGAGCTTCTGGAGCTTGTAGGAATGCCGCATCTGGAGAATCCAGAGCGCCACGATTCCCGCAACCACAAAGCACGTGATGACGCCATACAGCAGAATCTGCTGCGAGTTGTCGCCGGCAGTGTACTCGTAGATCTGCTTGGCTTCGTTCCAGACCTCGCCCTGCTCCTGGGTGCCGAGGCTCGGGAGCATGGACAGGTTGTAGAAGCCGGCAGTGCCCATGAATACCCAGAAAGCGATCTCGATGAGGAGAACCACGACGCCCTTCACTACCTGCTTGTGCCCAAACATGCCCGCGCCCATGACGACAGCAGAGAGCCTTGTGAACAGATCACCGTCCTTCAGGGCATTGCGTACGTTGATTTGGTCTTCATTCATGTTCTTATCCTTGCTTCCTATGAATGAATGCGGAAGGGATGGTGGCCGGGCAGGAGCCCGGTCGCCGGATGGTACGGATCGGGTTTACTGGACCGCGGAGGTGTTCATGGAGGTGTTCATGGCCTCGGTCTTGTCAGCCGCGTTGTCATGCGTGACGGTGCCAGCCACGAGCTCCTTGCCCATGGACTCAGCGGGAGTCCAGTAGTTGCCCATATCGGCCTGGAGCGGCTGAACGATGGAGGCGAAGTCCATGGCGTCCATCTGGGCCTGGGCGAGCGCGTCATCAACCGTGATGTTGACGTCGGTCGGGATGATGTTGCGGGTGTCGAAGTGCGCCTGCTGGGCGGAGGTGCCGCCCAGGTAGGCCGCGAGGGCAACGGCGACCTGCGGATGCTCGCCATAGAGGGCGGTCGCAGGGTTGACGCCGATGGCCTTGGAGCCCGCGAAGGCCTTCATCTGCTTGAGCTCGCCATCGATGGTGATGGAGGGAGCCGCGGCGATGCCGAGGTTGTCGCCGTAGGCGTCGACGGCCTTCTGGTAATCCCAGGTGCCAGAGAAGAAGGCCTTGGCGTCGGCGTTGGTGCCCACGTCGCCGTTCGCGAAGTTCTTGTTGGCCACCAGGTCGACCAAGTAGTCGGTGACCGCTGCGGCCTTGTCGCCGCTGAAGTCGAAGCCGGCAGCCGCGTCGCCGCCGTCGGCGCCAAAGAGCGTGCAGCCGTTGGCCACATAGAACGCCGCGATGTACCAGGAGTTGTCCAGCGGGAAGGCGACCTTGCCCTTCTCGAGCATGGCGTCGAGCGACTTGACATCCTCGTCAGAGAAGACGGACTTGTCGTAGTACATGAACCACGTGTTGCCCGTGAAGGGGACGCCGTACACGGCACCGTCGTAGGTGACGGTGTTGACCGTGGTCTCGGAGTTGTTGGCCTTGATGGCGTCAAGGGTGCCGCCGCCGAGCTTGGCGATGCCACCGGCCTTGAGCAGGTCGGGGATCTGGTCGTTCGCGAACATGGACACGTCGGCGCCGGCGCTGGGGTCGGTACCGATGTTGGTCTTGGCGTCGCCCTCGGGGCAGACGCCGTACTTGAAGTTGAGGGTCCAATCGGGATGCTCGGCAGCAAAGGCCTCGCACTGGGTCTGGAGCCAGTTGCCGTTATCGGCGGACTGATCCTCCTGCGGGCCCCACACGGTGATGGTCGCGTTGACGGCCTCGTCGCCACCCTCGCCGCCGCCATTGCCGCCGCCGCCATTGCCGCCACCGCAGGCGGAAAGGGCCATGGTGAAGGCGCCGGACATGCCGAGCGCGAGGATCTGACGACGGGTGAGGTTGATGTTCTTCATTGCGATTCTCTCCTCCTGTCTCCTTCTGTTGAAGACTACTTGCATTCATCCGGACGCTCGGCGTATCCGAGGTCCGGTAATAACCGGTGTGCTAGAGGTACTCGAGGTTCTTCTCGGACTCGGGGTCGAAGACGTGCACGGCGTTGGGCGCGAAGGTGAACCTCACCGTCGAGCCTGCACCGACCGCTCCGGTGTCGAGGTCGAGCGTGGGGACGATGATGATGCAGTCCTTACCGCTCACGTTGACATGGAGGTGCACGGAGCTGCCCATCATCTCGGTGACGTCGACGACGCCCTCGATCATGGAGTCTTCCTTCTCGTCGAGCGAGATGTGCTCGGGACGCACTCCCACGGTGACCTTCTGCGGGGCGGTATCACGCTCGGCCAGGTTCTTCTGCTTCTCCGCGGAGAGGAAGATCTTGGCTCCGTTCACGATGACGGCGTACTTGCCGTCCTCCTTGACCAGCTCGCCGTCGAACAGGTTCATCTGCGGCATGCCGATGAAGCCGGCGACGAAGAGGTTCACGGGATGGTTGAAGACCTCCTGGGGCGTGCCGATCTGCTGGACGTCGCCGTCGCGCATGATGACGATACGGTCGCCCAGGGTCATGGCCTCGGTCTGGTCGTGCGTGACGTAGATGAACGTCGCGTTGAGGCTCTGGCGGAGCTTGATGATCTCGGCGCGCATCTGGTTGCGGAGCTTTGCGTCGAGGTTGGACAGGGGCTCGTCCATCAGGAGCACCTGCGGGTCGCGCACGATGGCGCGGCCGATGGCGACGCGCTGGCGCTGGCCGCCGGACAGGGCCTTGGGCTTGCGGTCGAGATACGGCGTGATGCCGAGGACCTCGGCGGCCCACGCGACCTTCTTGTCCATCTCGTCCTTGGGCATGTTGCGCAGGTCAAGCGGGAACTCGAGGTTCTGCCGCACCGTCATGTGCGGGTACAGGGCGTAGTTCTGGAACACCATGGCGATGTCGCGGTCCCTGGGCTCGACGTCGTTGATGA
>JAFUBJ010000488.1 GCA_017460265.1 Atopobiaceae bacterium
CGTAGGTGCGGCACTTCTCGCGAACGCGGTCCTCGTCAAGCACGTAGAGCGGCGTCCCGTAGGTTGCGGCAAGCTCGCAGGCGTCGATGCCCGCAATGCTCAGGTGACCTTGGTCGTTGACGGAAAGGTTGCTGTAGAGCATGGTCCACTCCTTGCTGTGCAGCCTGCAATGGACTGTTACATCAGGTGAGCGCGCAGCTCCTCTGCCGAGAGGGGAGAGAGCAGCGCCGGCGGGATGTCAAACATGGTGCGAGCGCCAATCTGCCCATCCTGGCGCATGCGATACGCGGCGCGGGCCACGCTGGCAAGCACGCTACCCGTGAAGAACGGATTGGAGTCAAGCGTGAGCGAGAACTCGATGGTGTCGGCAAACTCGTCTGCCAGGCCCGTGTGGCCGCTGCGGATGACGGTGCCGCCATGGGGAAGGCCCGCGTGGTTGGCGTTCAGCTCTTCCTGCGAGATGAAGGTCACCGTGGTGTCGTAGTCGCTGAAGTAGGTGGGCATGGTGACGATGGCCTCCTCGATGGCGGCCAGGTCGGCGCCCTCCTCGGCCACCACGAAGCACTCGCGCGTGTGCTTCTGACGGGTGGTGAGCTCGGGGTTCTCGCCCGAGCGGGCAGCCTCAAGTGCCTCGGGCACGGGCACGGTGTACTGGCGCGCGTCGGCAACGCCGGGAATGCGGCGGATGGCGTCGGAGTGGCCCTGGCTCACGCCGCGGCCCCAGAAGGTGTAGTCGGCGCCGTTGGGCAGTGCCGCGCTGGCATAGAGGCGGGCAACCGAGAAGAGGCCCGGATCCCATCCGCAGCTGATGACGCCGATGGTGCCCGCCTCACGGGCGGCGGCGTCCACGTTGGCAAAGTGCTGGGGGATGTTTGCGTGGGTGTCAAAGCTGTCGACGACGTTGAAGAGCTTTGCCAGCTGGGGCGTCTGCTCGGGAAGGTCGGTGGCACTGCCGCCACACAGAACCATGACGTCGATCTGGTCAGCCATTCCTGCCATGTCGTCCCATGCGTAGACGGGCGTGTCCGTTGCCACGCTCACGGTCGCCGGGTCGCGACGCGTGAAGATGGCCACGAGGTCCATGTCGTCTGCCTTGGTGACTGCCGCCTCGACGCCGCGTGCGAGGTTGCCGTATCCTGCGATTCCCACCTTCATGCGAGACCTCCTTTTTCGTCTTCAAATCTGATAGAAGGAGAATAGCGCGTGATTATCCGTGGTTTTCTGTTCGTAACACGGCGGGAGGGGCATCGTAACAATTTGAGGCCGTCCGTCTTGTGCTGCGAGCTCCGCCAAGAGGGCGACGTGCCTAGTAGCAGTCCCAGTTGAAAAGCACGCGAGAGAAGTCGCCGCGGCGCAGGGCGTCACCATTGATGAAGAACCCACCAATGCCTACGTCACCCCACAGAACGCGGTCCCCGTCCTTTCCTCCCTCGGAGTCAATCTGGAGCAGCAGCGTGTCTAGGTCGCGAAGGCTCTCGATGTAGTCGCGCGGGTCGGTCTGCGTGAAGAAGGGGTAGCCAAACACCTGGTGCTGCGGCGTTGGGATGTTGAAGATGTCAAAGAACTTGTCGCTGTCGGGGTTGGAAAGGCAGTCGTACCAGTCGTCACGCCCGACAAGGTACTCGTCACCCAGCAGCTGCTTGCAGCATTCAAAGAAGAACTTGTCAAACTCGTATGATGCGGGGCTTACCCAGCTTGTGGTCTCGGTCACGTCAAGCGCGTACTCGCCGTACAGCGGGTTTCCCAGGAAGTCGTCAAGCGGGTCAAAGGACGTGGGGAGCTCAAGTGCGCGCACGTCATCTTCGTTGATGGCGGGGTCTATGGTTTCGTGCCAGATGACCCTGAAGCCGTTTTGGTTGGTTCCGTCATCAAAGTCCATGCCCGAGCAGTCGTCTTCCGAGTCAATGAAGAACTGGAGCAGGCCATGGTCGGGAAGACGATCGTTCTTGCCAAAGTCGTCAAGGTTAAGCTGGGAAAGGAGCATGAGCTTGGTGCCCTTGTTGGTCGTGGGATAGTCACGGTCTTTGGGCCAGTAGGGAAGGCCGCCCAGCTTGGTGTCGGTAAGTCCCGGCGTGCGGTCAACGTTGATCTTGAGCGCAAACATGGGGACGGCGGAATGGTCCTTGATAAACTGCGCAAGCTCCTCCACGCGATCGCTGGGAATGAGTGGTGCCTGCTGTGTGGCGTCCTGTTCGTTCATGATTCCTCCTGCCTGTTGTTGCCGTGCCGATGCGTGCACAAGAACTCGTCCAATGCGGAAAGTCCCGCTTCAAAGCGCTCGTTGACGTGCTGAAAGTGATTGCCTGGCCCAAGCTCGAACTGCGTGGTGCATCCCCATGAGCGCAATATCTGTGTGCAGGCTTCCATGTTGTCTTGAACGGTGCGCATGATGGGCAACGCTCCACGCCGCTCTTTGGTGCCGAGCGAGAGGTAGGCAAAGTGGCCAGAAAGCTGCAGGTCAAGCGAGCGGAGGTGGTCGACCCACCCTTCGTACCAGACCGAGCTGGAAAGGCAGGCGCAGGCTGTGAATGCCGTGCTGTGCGTGAAGGCGTAGAGGGCAAAGAGGCCGCCGAGAGAATAGCCGCAGATGGCTCTGGCCTGTGGGGAGAGTCCCGCACGAGATTCGGCGAAGGGCATCGCTTCCTCGATCAGCTCTGTCAGGGTGCCTGCGGCCTTTCCGCCAAATGGCGGCTCTTCTCGATAGAGTGCCGGCGCGGGCCAGGGCGTAAGCGATTCGTTCCAGTTGCTTGCCGGAACCATAACGATGGTGCATCTGCGTCCATGAGCCAGCAGCGTCACGTCAAGCGGGTGGTCGGGAGAGTCAATGACAAAGACGGCGGGAGACGAAGGCCCATCAGACCCTACGATTACCTGCATGCCATCCGTGTTCAGGTAACCCATGGAATTGCTCCCTTGCCTGTCGCTTGCGTCGTGGCCCGGAGGCTGTGCGCTATTCGCCGTCTTCGCCAGGATGGGAGAGGCTCAACGCGCCGTCGATGACATAGATTTCGCAGGTGCTTTCGGTGTCGTGCGCATAGAAGTCGCCGGAGAGGTAGGTGACCGTAAGGTAGCGACCCCATTCGCCCTCTCCGGGGACGATGCTTTTCACCTCGTAGGCACCGTCGATCCAGGCGCTTTCGTAGTCTCGTGCAGCATCAACGATCTCTACCACGTTTGGCGCCTCGTCGCCGTTGTCGTAGTAGCGGATGACATAGGTCTCGTTGACGCCGTCGCCGTTGGAGTCCCAGAGGAACGTGTCGTTGTTCGAAATGGCGAGTGATCCATCTGAGCTGTCCTGTGCCTGCGCATCTGCGGTTTCGAGGTATTCCACGAGCGACGTGAGTATGGCGCCCATCTCGTTAGGGTCCTTGATCTTGTGAAGGGTTTCGTCGTTTGCCCGGAAGAATTCGGTTGAGTCAAAGCCAAAGGTCAGCTGGCGTCCGTCGTCCCAAGAAAACGAGAAAGCCACGCTTCCGTTCAGGCTAGGAGTTGCATTGGAGGCTCGGGACGATATTTCCAGGCTGATGAGCTTGTCCCACACCTCAGAGACAAACGCCTGGTCGGTGATGGTGTCGGCATAGCCGTTGTCGATGGTGAGGACGAGCTCGGAGGGGGTCGTTGACCCGTCCAGGAGGTCTGCGTCGATGCTGCTGGCCTGGTCCGTGGTAAGGAACGTGCCGATGGTGACGGTACCGCCGAGGCTACAGGCGCAGAGCAGGGATGCCGTTGTGAGTAGCATGACGAGTGCGATTGTGATGCGTTTCATGCGAGCTCCTTTTTGTGACAGGTTAGAACGAGTGTAGCCTAGTTTGTGCAGAGGAAGAGCGGCGCTCTGCCGAACGCTTTTCGTTGGCTTTTGGCTGTGCATCGGTTTTAGGGAAGAAGTTGGGGCCCGCAGCATCTTTTTGCGCTGCGGGCCCCATCTTCATGATGC
>JAFUBJ010000489.1 GCA_017460265.1 Atopobiaceae bacterium
AAGCACCTGACTCGAAAGGGATACTCCCTTTTGAGTCAGCGCGTGACCTCGCGCAGGGCGATGCTCAAGACCATGGGCGCCCAGGCGCAGAAACGCTCGGGATGGTCTGCCAGCTCGGCTGCCAGGTCGTCCACGCCAACCCAGCGCACGGCCATCACCTCGGAGGGATCGGGCGCGGTCTCTCCCTCGGGCACTCCAAGGAGCACGTGGTCGTACTCATGCTCCGCAAGGCCATTGTCAAACGCCTCATAGTAGACAAACGAGTCAAGCTCACGCAGGTCACGGGCATCGCAGCCCAGCTCCTCCCTCACGCGGCGATACGCAGCGTCGAGCACCTCCTCGCCCATGCGGGGGTGCGAGCAGCAAGAGTTGGCCCAGAGTCCTCCCGAGTGGTACTTGCCCATGGCCCGCTGCGCCAGAAGCAGCTCAGGCCCGTGCGCGCCCTCGCGGACGAGCACGACCGAGAATGCGCGGTGCAGCAGGCTTTCCGCATGGGCCTTCCACTTTGTGGCGCTGCCCACCACACGGTCGAGCCCGTCTACAAGGACGAGCGCGTCATTGCGCGCGGGGTCCCCTTCGATCATGTCGCGAGCCTTCACTGTGCCACCTCCGTCAACGTTCGCGCTCTGCTACCAGTGTAGCCATGTGAGCTCGAAGCGTCCTCGCGGCTCTTTTTTGCGCGAGGAGATATTGTTGGGGCTTGTAAAGCGATAGAATTGATACTACATGTGCATGAACGATGCTAACGTCAGACGAAAGGGGATTCCTGGTGGCTGATACAGGCTCTTCCATCTTTACCAAGCAGGCGCGCGAGAGGCTTCAGAGCCCCGATGACCTTGACCGATATGTCCGGGTCACCTCACCGAGCGTCTGGGTGGTCCTCGGCGCGATTCTCGCGCTGCTCGCAGGCCTTTTTGCGTGGGGCGTCTTTGGCTCCGTGTCGGCAAACGTCGGCGCAAAGGCTGCCTGCGTGGATGGGCAGACGTTTTGTTTTCTCGACTCAGCGAGCGTAGCGAAGGTGAACGAGGGAGACGAGGCCGTCGTCGACGGGCAAAGCACCAAGGTTGCGCTCGTGTCCAAGACGCCCTATTCCTCAGAAGAGGTTCGATCCATGCTCAACAACGACTTCCTGTCGCATACCCTCATGAGTGAGGACTGGGCATACATCGTGGTCTTCGATGCCGTGTCCGTCGAGGAAGGCGTGCCGCTTACCGCGAGCATCACCACCGAGCGCGTCGCTCCCATCTCGCTAGTGCTGGGGTAATGCCATGGCAAGAAAGATAGAAAAAGTCCCCCAAGTCATGCAGATGGAGGCGCTCGAATGTGGCGCCGCCTGCCTGACCATGGTGCTTGCCTATTACGGTCGCTGGGTGCCGCTCGAGCGCGTCCGCGCGGAATGTGGCGTCTCGCGTGACGGCAGCAAGGCCGTGAACATCCTCAAGGCTGCACGAAGCTATGGCCTTACCGCCAAGGGCATGACCTTTTCGGTCGATGCCCTGCGCGAGAAGGGCAACTACCCTTGCATCCTGTTCTGGAACTTCAACCACTTCGTGGTCCTCTGTGGTTTCAGTCGCAAGTATGCGCATATCAACGACCCGGCGCGTGGCCAGGTCAAGGTGCCCATGGACGAGTTCGAGAAGTCCTTCACGGGCGTCGTGCTCACCTTCGAGAAGACCGATGAGTTCCAGCCGGGTGGTGAGCCGCCTTCGGCCACGAAGGCCGCTCTCGCGCTCCTCAAGGGCATGGGTCCCGCCATTGCCTTCATCATGCTCACGGCAGCGATTTCGTCGCTCCTGGGCATCTTCAACACATCGCTCAACCGCGTGTTCCTTGACCGGGTGCTCTCGGGAGACAATCCCGACTGGTTGATTCCGCTCACGGGCATCATGTTCCTGCTGGCCCTGCTCTCGTGCATCGTGGGCCTGCTCAACGCGATTTACCTCATGCGCATCCAGGGCAAGATTGCCGTCGTGTCGTCCTCGCGCTTCATGCGCCACCTGCTGCACCTTCCGGTCGAGTTCTACTCGCAGCGCATGGTCGGCGACATCCAGCAGCGCCAATCCGCCAACGAGAGCATTGCCTTCTCGCTCGTGGGGCAGTTGGCGCCCGTGATCATCAACATCGCCATGCTCTTCCTGTACCTGGCCATCATGCTGCGCTATAACGTCATGCTCACGCTGGTTGGCCTCACGACCGTCCTGATCAACGTTCTCGTGGCGCGCTACATCTCCAAGAAGCGCGTCAACGTTGCCCGCTCCATGGTCACCGACGGCGGCAAGCTCTACGCCACCACCGTGAGCGGCATGGAGATGATCGCGACCATCAAGGCAGCCGGTGCCGAGAACGGCTACTTCCAGCGCTGGGCCGGCTACCAGGCAAACGTTGCCGAGGGCAACTCGCGCATGGTCAAGATCAACGAATACCTGGGTGCTATTCCCGGCATCCTTGCGTCGGTGAGCAACCTTGTGGTGCTGCTGCTGGGCATCTGGCTCATCATCACCCAGGGCTTCACGCCCGGTGCGCTCCTTGCCTTCCAGGGCTTCCTCGGCTCGTTCATGGGGCCGGTCTCGCAGCTCATTGGCCTGGGCCAGACCGTTCAGGAGACGCAGACCGAGCTCGAGCGCGTGGACGACGTCATGCGATACAAGTGCGACGTCCCCGAAGACTTCGAGGGTCAGGACATGACCGGCATCGAGCGCGAGAAGCTCATGGGCAAGGTCGACCTCAAGGGCATCACCTTTGGCTACTCTCCCTTGGAGCCGCCGCTCATCGAGAACTTCGACCTGCATCTTGAGCCTGGGCAGTGGGTTGCCCTGGTGGGTGGGTCCGGCTGCGGCAAGTCGACCATCGCCAAGCTGGTGAGCGGACTCTACAAGCCCTGGGCGGGCGAGGTCCGCTTTGATGGCGCGCTCGAGGAGGAGGTGCCTCGCGCCGTCCTGCGAAGCTCGCTTGCAGTTGTCGACCAGGACATCGTCACCTTTGACGACACGGTGGGGGAGAACGTCAGGCTGTGGGACCGCTCCATCGAGGACTACGAGGTCATCATGGCGTGCCGTGACGCCGAGATCCATGACGTCATTGCCGCACGCGAGGGCGGCTATGGCAGCCGCATCCTTCCGGGAGGACGCAACTTCTCGGGCGGGCAGCTGCAGCGTCTTGAGATTGCCCGCGTGCTGGCGCAGGACCCCACGGTCATCATCCTCGACGAGGCGACGAGCGCCCTTGATGCCCAGACCGAGGCGAGCGTCATTCAGCGCATCAAGGATCGTGGCATCACCTGCATCGTGGTGGCGCACCGTCTTTCCACCATCCGCGACTGTGACGAGATCATCGTGCTTGACCAGGGCAAGGTGGTCGAGCGAGGCAAGCACGAGGAGCTGCTTGCCGCCGATGGAGCCTATGCCAAGCTCGTGAGGAGCGACTAATATGAGGTTGCTAGAATCGCAGATAGAAACCAGGCAGCGCCTGGATGACGAGGCGCTGGAGCGTAGCTACGCAGAGCTTGCCGCGAGCGTGAGTGCCAAGCACAAGGCACCCCGGTTCAGGCCGGACGACCTCGAGCTGGCTGACGGCGCCGTGCTCACGTGCCTGCGCCATTGCGGCGTGAAGCCGGGCAACGTGCCTGATGACTCGCTGACCGACATAACCGAGCGCCTTGACTACCTCTGCCGTCCGTCGGGCACCATGCACCGCAACGTGGTGCTCAACGGCACGTGGTACAAGGACGCCATCGGTTCCATGCTGGGCAAGCTCGACACGGGCGAGCCCATCGCGCTGATTCCGGGCGCTCTCGGAGGCTACGACTACCAGGAGCCGGGCACGGGCAACAAGGTGCGCGTCACCAAGGCGGTCGCCTCGCACATCCAAGAGGACGCCGTGCTGTTCTACCGACCGCTTCCCCAGGGCGCCCTTACCATTCGCGACCTGCTGCTCTTCCTCGTGCGGGTCTTCGAGGTCAACGACTACGTCTTCGTGCTCATGGCCACTGCCGTGACGACGCTGGTGGGCTTGCTGCCCGCCTGGGCAAACAAGCTCGCCTTTGGCACCGTCGTGCCCAGCGGTCAGGTCAATCTCATCCTGCCCTTGGGCGCGCTCCTTCTGGGCGTGTCCCTCTCGAGCACGCTTCTGGGCATTTGCCGCAGCATCGTCATGAGCCGTGTCTCCTCAAAGCTCAAGATCGCCTCTGAGGCGGCGACCTTCTCGCGCGTGCTGTTGCTGCCCACCTCCTTCTTCAAGGAGTACGCGTCAGGTAACCTGGCGAGCCGCGTGTCTCAGGTCACCTCGCTCATGCAGATGCTGACCTCCATGTTCTTGGGGTCAGGCCTTACGGTGTTCTTCTCGCTGATCTATCTTGGCCAGATTGCCGTGTTGGCGCCCGCGCTCGTGGCTCCGGCGCTTGCCATTTCGGTTGCGCAGGCGACTCTCACCATCGTGGCGACCCTGATCTCTTCGCGCAGGCAGCGCAAGGTGATGGAGGCGTCGGCAGGTATGTCGGGCCTCGTGACCGCCCTTCTGAACGGCGTGCAGAAGATCAAGCTTGCCGGAGCGGAGAACCGTGCCTTCTCAAAGTGGGCGCACTCGTATTCCACCTATTCCCGAGCGGCGTATAACCAGCCCATTCTGGAGCGCGCCCTTCCCGTCTTTGTGTCCTTCGTGGGCATGCTGGGCTCCATCTCAATCTTCTACTTGGCAGGAAGCAGCCACATGACGGTGCCTGACTACATGTCCTTCAATGTGGCATATGGCCAGATCAGTGGTGCGGTCATGGGCGTTGCGGGCATCGCCGCCCAGCTTGCCCAGATTCCTCCCATGCTCGAGATGGTCAAGCCCATCCTCGAGGCCACGCCCGAGATGTCGGACGACAAGCCGAGCGTGGGGCAACTCACTGGCGGCATCGAGGTTTCCAACGTCTCGTTCCGCTATACCGACAGCAGCCCCTACGTTCTGCGCAACATCTCGCTCAAGATTCGCCCTGGCGAATACGTGGCCATCGTGGGCAAGAGCGGTTGCGGCAAGTCGACGCTCATGCGCCTGATGCTGGGCTTCGAAAAGCCGGAGCGCGGCAACATCTTCTACGGTTCCTATGACGTGAACAAGGTCGACCTGCGCAGCCTGCGCCAGTCGATTGGCACCGTCATGCAGGATGGCAAGCTCTTCATGGGCGACATCGCCTCCAACATCACCATTGCCTCCCCGGGAGCCACCCTTGATGACGCATGGGCGGCTGCCGAGGTTTCGGGCATCGCTGACGACATACGGCGCATGCCTATGGGCATGCAGACGATGCTCTCCGAGGGTGCGGGTGGCGTCTCGGGCGGTCAGCGCCAGCGCATCATGATTGCGCGCGCCGTGTGCGGCAAGCGCAAGATCCTCATGCTGGACGAGGCAACGAGTGCGCTCGACAACGTGACGCAGAAGCACGTTGCCGACTCCCTCGAGAAACTCAAGTGCACGCGCGTGGTCGTGGCCCATCGCCTTTCTACCGTGCGCCATTGCGACCGCATCCTGGTGGTCGACGCCGGGCGCATCGTGGAGGAGGGCACCTACGAAGAGCTCATTGCCAAGGGCGGCTTCTTTGCCGACCTCGTGGCACGTCAGAGGATAGAGTAGGCGAGCGGCTACTACCGCTCTTGCGCTCAGTTGGCACGTCTATCGGGTGGGAAGGCTTTCCCACCCGATATTTTGTTAACAATTGGCCGTCCAAACCAATGGTGGTTTACCATGTCAGGGCAGTCTGTAACCAACGAGGGGAGCTGTTATGTTCAGCATCCAGCACTTCATCTGGCTTGCCATCAGCGCTGTAGGCATCTTCTTGTCGCTGCGTTACATCTTGGCACAGAAGACCTCGCTCAAGCAGGTGCTTACCGTTGCCTGCGTCCTTGCCTTCATCTCTGAGCTCATCAAGATCTTTGCCAACATCCAGATGGTTCCCACGGCGGACGGCAGCGCCATGCACATGTTCATGGAATGGCGCCACCTGCCGTTTCACCTGTGCTCCATCCAGATCTTCCTGATCTTCTACACCCGCTTTACGGAGAGCGAACGCAACCGTGAGATCATTCTTGCTTTCATGTATCCTACCTGCATCTTGGGCGCCCTGATGGCCATCTTGATGCCCTCCATCTTCACCAACGGCATCACGCCTGCGCAGGCGTTTACGCACCCCATTGCCTATCAGTTCTTTGTGTATCACTCGATGTTGATCATCTTGGGCGTGTACATCGCCAAGAGCGACGAGGTCAACATCAAGTTCTCCCATCTCTACTCCACGCTGGGAATCATGGCGGCCTTTACCGTCTTTTCCATCTACCTCAACTCCGCCTTTGCCTATCCCACCTATACGGGGACAGAGCTGCTTTCGGTGGAGAACACCCCCAACTTCTTCTTTACCTTCCGCACGCCCGTGGGCATCCTTCTGACCGAGATCTGGC
>JAFUBJ010000490.1 GCA_017460265.1 Atopobiaceae bacterium
AGAGATGCTTGAGCGGACCAAAGAGGTTGAAGGCAAACAGCATGACGCCAATGAACATTGACGTCTGAAGGCTGCCCTGCTCAAAGAGCCAGATCGAGGCGGCAACGATGGCCGTCATGCCCATGCCCTCGATGATGTCTAGGCGCCGCTCCCACGGGGAGTGGTTGCGCTCGAAGGCAAGGTTTGACTCTGTCATCTCGGCAAAGGCCTGGCGCAGCTCCGCCGCGCCCTCGCTCGTGCGGTTGAAGCTCTTGATGACGCCAATGCCCTCGGTGTACTCAAGGATGGCCGAGGTAAGGCCCTCGATGGACTGCTGGCGTCGGTCGGAGTCCTCCGCGCTCTCGCGGTGCATGAACTGCGCCACGCCCACAGCCACCACGACCGTGGCAAGCCCAAACGCGCCTACCAGCGGGTGGAGCCAGAACAGAAAGGCAATCATGAGCGCCTCGGAAAACATGTCGCTCATCAATTCGGCCAGCACCTGCATGCTGTGCTCCTCGACAAACACCATGTCATTGGAAAGCACAGAAGAGATCTTTCCCATGTTGCCCTCGCTGAAGTAGCCCATGGGCAGGCGACGCAGGTGCTCGGCCAGCCTCAGGCGCACGTCGGCAAAGAGCTCATACCCAGCACTTGACTGCAGGCGATCGGCGACGTTCTGAAAGACCGACTGAATCACAAGCAGTGCAAGCAGCACGAGGGCCGCAACCACGCAGTGGCGCGGCGTCAGCGTGCCATCAAGCAGCATCCCAATGAGCACGATGGCCACCGGATACGGAGCGTTGGCGCAGAGCGACCTAAGAAACGCGAAGACCCATGCAACGCGGATGCGACCGGCATAGCTGCCACAGAAGCGCATGATCCTTCTCAGCCAGGAAATCATGCGATCACCTCGCCTTCAAGCGCCCGGTCTTCCTTGAGAGGAGCGACCTCGCCCTTCAACCCCCAGAACGCCGCCTCTTCCGAGGCGTTCCACAGGCTCACGTAGAGCGGACAGGATGAGAGCAGCTCCTCGTGCGTTCCTTCGGCCAGGATGCGCCCGTCGTCGACCACGATGATCTTGTGGGCATGGGCAATGGAGCTCAAGCGGTGCGCGATGACGATCACCGTCTTGCCCGCCACCAGCTCTGCCACGGCGGAATTCATCTTCTCGGCATTCTCGGGGTCTATGTAGGCCGTCGCCTCGTCGAGCACCACCACGGGCGCGTCCTTGAGCATGGCCCGCGCAAAGGCGATGCGCTGGCGTTGCCCGCCCGAGAGCATGGTTCCCGCGCTACCGCAGGACGTCTGGTAGCCCTGGGGCAGCAGGCTCACAAACTCGTCGCACTGGGCACGGCGCGCCGCCGCCAGCACCTCCTCGTCGTTGGCGTCTGGCCTGCCCACTCGGATGTTCTCCATGATGGACTGGTTGAACAGGAAGAGGTCTTGCGACACGTACGACACCTGCGTGTTGAGGGCCTCCAAGCTCATGTCGCGGAGGTCCTGGCCACCCAGGCGGATGCGACCGCTCTCCACGTCGTAGTAGTGCACGATAAGCTTTGCGATGGTGCTCTTGCCCGAGCCGCTCGGTCCCACAAGCGCCGTCATCTGGCCCTCGTGCGCCACAAAGCTGATGCCCTTGAGCACCTCGTCGTTGCCATAGCCAAAGTGCACGTCGTCAAAGCTGACGTCATGCGATGTGCCCTCAAAGCCCGCGTCACCCGCCTTGAGCGGCATGCGGTCCATGGCCTTCTCGAGCGCCTGGATCTTGTAGTTCACCTGCGGCACCGACGAGAGAAACGTCATCACGTGCGTGAGCAGAGGGCCGATGCCAAAGCTCATGCACAGGCAGAGCACGTAGCTCGAGATGCTCAGCTGCCCCAGGAGCACCAAGAGCGCCCCAAACGGCAGCGTATAGAGGGTGATTGAGAAGAAGATGGACCCGTACACGGCCATCCACGGCCAGCAGGTGCGGTACCACTCCAACGCGAAGTCGCGGTAGTTGAGAGTAGACTCCTCAAACTTCTGGTAGGACTCGCCGCCGCGGTTGAAGACGCGCACCACCTCCATGCCGTTCACATACTCGACGATGGTGTTGTTGAGGCGCTTGGTCGCGGCAAAGTAGGTTCCCAGCTTGTCGACGCCCGTAGCCATCATCTGGGCGGACGCG
This sequence comes from Atopobiaceae bacterium, assembly GCA_017460265.1. Lineage (GTDB taxonomy): Bacteria > Actinomycetota > Coriobacteriia > Coriobacteriales > Atopobiaceae > UBA1367. The sequence continues at coordinate 2,150 of JAFUBJ010000490.1, forward strand.
CTCGCACCAAACCCCACCATGAACAGCGTGAGCAGGCACAGGCGCCAGTCCACGGCAGCCATCACCAGAAGCACCACCACCGACACCGCAAGGTTGGCGATGCCCTCGGGTATCATGTGGGCAAGCAAGAGCTCGATGGAGTCAACGTCGTCGTTGAAGAGCTTCTTCACCGCACCCGTGCCCATGTCGCGGACGGTTCCGATGGGCTGGGCCTCCATCTTTTCCTGAAGGCTGCAGCGGATGTTCTCAAGCGTCCGGTACGCCGCACGGTGCGAGAGCTGCAGCCCGTACACATACAAAACCGCATAGAGCGTGAGGCACCCCAAGATGGCCGCCAGGGCGGGCAGGCACCCCTGCAGGGTCAGGCTACCGCCCTGCACCACGGCGTCTATGAGCCGGTACGCAATGACGTATGGCAGGACCTGGCACACGGCGCCCAGCGTCATGAGGACGGCCGCAGCTATGGTCTTGCGCTTGTGCACGCCTGTGTAGCTCAAGATCTTGCCAATGACCGAGTACTTCTCGCGCTTGCGGCTGGTGGATCCATCGTCTTCGCTTTGGAAGTAGTAGCGCACGCGCTCGATGCCCTCGGCGTCCAGGGGATACACCCCCAGCACGCGCCCGTTGTCCACCCGCATCACGTGCGTGCACGCCTGCATGATGAGCTCTGGGTCGTGCGTAACGATAACCTGGCACTTCACCTGGTCTTTTGTGTCGCGCAGCAGGCGGCCAAAGCTCTCCATGCCGGCGCGGTCAAGGCCACTTGTGGGCTCGTCGTAAAACAGGATGTCCTTGCCTGCGCAAAGCGCGCTCGCGATGGCCACGCGCTGCTTTTGCCCGCCCGACAGGCTTGCCGGATGGCGGTCCGCGCACTCGGCCAGGTCCAAGGCGTCAAGAATCTTAAGCGCGCGCTCGCGCGGCGCATCGGAGTTGAGGAGCACCTCCTCTATGACGCTTTCAGAGAAGAGCTGCCGGTTGACGTCCTGCATGACAAGGAAGCTCTTGCGCTGGCGTGCCTTGGCCGAAAGGTACGTGCCGCCTAACCCCACGCTGCCGCTTGCAGGGATGACGCCGCAGAGGGCCTCGGACAAGGTGCTCTTTCCGCATCCGTTGTCGCCGATGAGGGCCACGATGCTGTCTTCGGGCAAGGCAAGGCGCTCGATGTCCAGAATCTGCACGCCGCCGCGATTGCAGCTCAGGTCAAGGGCGTCTATGGCCACACGGGCAGGCGTGGGCACATACGGCCCGTCCGCGCGCTGCAGATTGCTCAGGCTCGTGCAGCGAAGACCCCGTGCCTGCAGTTCGTCGTCGGCCATGGTGGCAAGCTGGGCCGCTGTGTACTCTCCCGCAACGCGGCCGTCCTCCACATAGATGATGCGGTCGACCAGGTCCATGAGGTAGTAGAGCCGGTGCTCGGAAAGCACGATGGTGTTGCCCTCTGCCATGATGCGGGCAAGGATGCTGTGCAGGCGCTTGATGGCTTTGCGGTCCAGGTTGCTGGACGGCTCGTCCATGACGTAGATCTTTGGCTGGGCGGCATACACCGATCCACACGCTATCTGTTGCTTCTCGCCGCCCGAGAGGTCAAAGATGTTGCGGTTCATGAGGGCGTCGAGCTGCATGTCTTTGCAGGTCATCTGGATGCGCGCCTGAATGTCTTCGGGTGACATGCACTGGTTTTCGCAGCCAAAGGCAAGCTCGCCGGTGGAGTCTACGTTGAAGAACTGGCTCTTGGGGTTCTGGAACACGCTGCCCACAATCGAAGAGGTAGTCGAGAGCGGCGCGGTGGATACGCACACGTCGTCCACGTAGACCGCGCCCTCCATGAGCCCCTCGTAAAAGTGCGGCGCAAGGCCGTTGATCATGCGGGTGAGCGTGGTCTTTCCGCAACCGCTTCGGCCACAGAACAGCACGCATTCGCCGTCCGCGATCGTGAGGTTGATATTGTCGACGCCCTCGCCGGTTCCGTGCTCGCCACCATAGTGAAAGCTCGCGTTGTCAAACCTGATCATTGCCCCAGCACCACCCTTCGCACGTTGAGGGCCGTATAGAGGGCAATGCCGCCAAAGAGGGCAATCACCACGTAGTCGGCGATGCCCAGGCGAACGTTCTCGTACGACGTACGCTCATGCTCGGCGTCAAGGCCACGCGCCTCGGCCGCCGCAGCCAGCTCCTCCATGACGCTGATGCTCGAGAACAGGAGCGGTACCAGCATGTATTCGATGGTCTTGAAGGGCTGTCGCACCACGCTTTGCGCGTCAATGCGAATGCCACGAAACGCCATTGCCTTGCGGATGCCGTTCCACTCGTCTTGCACCGCGGGAATGAAGCGAAACAGGACGGCCACGGGTATCGTTATTGTTGCCGGCAGATGCATTGCCTGAAACGCCGCCAGAAACTGGCTGATGCGCGTGGTCTGGACAAGCATGATCAGCGAGATGAGCACCGGAAACATGAACATGAAGATGGTCGCAAGTGCCTGGACGATCATGACTACGCCCGCGCTGCCCGTTCCCTGCGCCTCGAGGCACGCACGGAAGTACGCGACGATCGCAAAGACAATGAACGACTTGAGCGCCGTTCCGGGCCTTCCGCAAAGCGCCAGCAACAGGCACAAGAGCGAGCTGAACACAACCATGCTCGTGATGCCATAGAGGTTGAGACTCACCACGCTGCTTGCCAGAAACAAGAGCAGCTTTGTTCGCGGGTCGAGCTTGATAATGTCGCGCGAATCGTCTCCATACAGATCAAAGTCCACCGTAAGCTCCCAGCTAGGCGTAGCACATATCGTATGGTTTGGATCTAGATGATCCCGGCCTTCTCGAAGTGCTTGGAGATGAGCTTGTTGGCACTGAAGGCGCCGATGATGCCACCCAGGATGGCCATGCCCAGGCACAGGAGGAACACCCCGCTGGGAGCGACGGCGGCAAGCGTGTCGGCATAGGCCTGGCCAGAGAACTCGACGGAGCGGCCAATAAACTCGTCACGCGCGAGCTGCAGCATGAGGTACGGGCAGGCCATGTTGCAGTTGAA
>JAFUBJ010000491.1 GCA_017460265.1 Atopobiaceae bacterium
GATCCTGCGCAGCCTGGTCGTAGCCGACCCCGAGTGGGACGTCGTGCTGCTGCGCTACTTCAACCCCATCGGCGCACACCCGTCGGGCCTCATGGGCGAGGACCCCAAGGGCATCCCCAACAACCTGCTCCCCTACGTGGCGCAGGTGGCCGTTGGCAGGCGCGACGCCGTCCACGTCTTCGGCGACGACTACGACACCCCCGACGGCACCGGCGTGCGCGACTACATCCACGTGATGGACCTTGCGCGCGGCCACGTGGCAGCGCTTGCCTGGATGGCCGGCCGTACGGGATGCGAGGTGTTCAACCTGGGAACGGGCAAGGGCACCAGCGTGCTCGAGATCATCAAGGCCTTCTCCGCCGCTTGCGGCAAGGACCTTCCCTACGTGATCGAGCCGCGCCGCGCGGGCGACGTGACCGCAAACTATGCCGACTGCTCAAAGGCCCGCGAGATGCTCGGCTGGGAGGCCCAGTACGGCATCGCCGAGATGTGCCGCGACAGCTGGAACTGGCAGAGCCACAACCCCAACGGTTACGAGGGCTAGCATGATTCAGTACGGCGGAGAGCTCTTTGTAAGCTATCTCAAGCGCAGACGCCCCCAGGTAGAGGACTTCCTGGCGCGGTTTACGCCACGTCCCGAGGATTCCACGGTACACGCGGCTGGCGACCTCTCCCGCTACCTGTACGAACCTCTCGCTCGCTTCACGGCGGGCGGCGGCAAGCGCACGCGCCCCGTGCTGTGCCTGCTGGGAGCCCAAGCAGTGGGCGTCGATCCCATCTGCGCCCTTTCTACCGCCGCCGCCATCGAGTACTTCCAGAGCGCTGCGCTCATCCATGACGACATTGCCGACAAGAGCGAGCTGAGGCGTGGAGAACCGTGCCTGCACATCAGCGACGGCACGGGCATCGCCATCAATGCCGGCGACCTTGCCCTGGTCAACGTCTATGCGGGGCTGCTCGTTGACGGGTCGCTCGACAACGAGACGTGCCTGCGCATCCTGTGCGAGCTGACCTACATGGAGCAGCGCACCCTTGAGGGCCAGGCTCTTGACCTGGGATGGGTCCGCGACGAGCGCTGGGACGTCACCGTCGACGACTATCTCTTCATGGCGACGCACAAGACCGCATACTACTCCGCCGCGACGCCTTTGGCATGCGGTGTCATCTGCGCCGGAGGGACCGACGAGCAGGTGGATGCGCTGTTCTCGTTTGGCCTTGACGCAGGGCTTGCGTTCCAGCTGCAGGACGACCTGCTCAACTTGGTGGGTGACCCCGCCGAGCAGGGCAAGGACTACCGATCCGACATCACCGAGGGGAAGCGGACGATGGCCGCCGTGTGGGCACTCGGACACCTGGAGGGCCCGGAGCGCGACGAGCTGCGTTCGATCCTTTCCGCACACACCTCCGACCCCAAGGACCTTGCACGTGCCGTCGAGCTCATGGAGCAGGCAGGCGCCATTGAACATGTGCGCCAGAAGGCACAGGAGCTTGTTGAGCAGGCGCGCGGGCACCTTGACGGAGTGGAGATTGACGAGGAGGCTCGCAAGGTCCTCCTTTCGATGGCAACCTTCTTTATTGAGCGGCTTGGCTGAGCCGCCTCTTTACCGGGGAGAGAAACATGGACCCAATCCGAGAGGGCGCGACGGGGCTGGCCGTCGAGGACATCCAGGAGCGCCTGGGAAAGCTTGGCTATGCGATCGATGCAAACGAGCTTGAGTCCCAGCTGTTTGGAAGCTCCACCGCCTCGGCCGTGGCAAAGTTCAGGCTGGACCATGGCATCGTGCTGGGGACCGAGGTCGACACCACCACGTGGGCTGAGCTCGTGGACGAGGGCTACGAAATGGGTGACCGCACCCTGTACCTGCGCCTTCCCAACTTCCATGGCGGCGACGTGCGCTTCCTGCAGAACTGCCTGAACATCCTGGGCTTCTCGTGCGGGGAGCCGGATGGGTACTACGGCGTGCACACCGAGGCCGCCGTGAAGCAGTTCCAGGAAAGCCAGGGCATCCTTGCAGACGGCATGGCGTTTCCTGACACCTTTGACGCCATCGAGCGTCTGCGCCACGTATGGAACGGCAAGCCCGCGACCGGTCCGCATCCCATGGGCGGCATGGGCTTTGCGCGTGCCGCAAGCGTTCTTGAGAACGTGCAGCTCTCCATCACGGCAGAAGATCCCATCTCGCGCAACATTGCGGGACGTATCTGGAACCTGGCCTCCGCCACCACCGACAAGAGCGGCCTTGAGCTCATTGAGGACACGCGTCACATGCGATCCAACGACCGGGCACTCTTTGTGCTTTCCACCACTCCCCTGCCAGGACGGAGCACCAGCGTGGCCAACGTGCTCATCGAGGACTTTGCCACGCTTCCCTTGAGGATGCATGCCGCCGTTGAGAGCGTGCACGGCAGCGTTCCGGTGGTGCGCCTTGAGCTGCCGTTTGGCTTGGACTACGACGGGTCCTTCACCACGGGAGACGCGCAGACGTTTGCCGTCATCGTGCTGGATGCCATCTGCACTGCGTTTGACGAGTAGGGACGGACGGGCTTAAAGGACTATGATTGCGTGTCCTTTCCCTGACGTTTGGGTTGCCAGGCAACGCCGTTGCACGCAACTGGCCGCAGAGGGGCCTTCGATGTTGGTGCTCATTTGGACGGCAGGGCGCATCCCCTGCAGATAAGAAAACAGGTCAGAGGCAGTGCGTCTCTGACCTGTAGTATTTTGGCTGGGGTAGAAGGATTCGAACCCTCATTAACGGCACCAAAAACCGCTGTCCTAACCCTTGGACGATACCCCAAAGCAACGTAATTCTAGCAGATGGTTGGGGGGCTTGCAGAGTTTCCTGTTCGCTCATGCTCTTCGAGAAATCGCTCACAGGAAACTCTGCAAGCCAACCACAGCTAGCAATGTACTCCCGGCCCCAGACTTCCAACCCCGGGCTCTGCGCTTCGCGAAAGCGCTCACAGGAAACTCTGCAAGCCAACCACAGCTAGCAATGTACTCCCGGCCCCAGACTTCC
>JAFUBJ010000043.1 GCA_017460265.1 Atopobiaceae bacterium
CGAGGACGTCGGCACCCGTGACGTTGGCGACCTCGTTCATTGAAAGCTGAAGCATATTCATCCTCCCCGACGCTAGTATTCGGGCAGTACACCCATGTCGTTCAGCGTCTCGCTCATGATAGACGAGAATGTCGGCGCTGCCGAGCCATATGCGAGGTATGGCGTCCCGTTAAGGCCAACATACACGAGAACTTCAGGGTCTGATGCCGGCGCGAAGCCCACGAGCGACGACATGAAGGCGTTCTCAAGATAGCCGCCCGTCTCGGATGCCTGCTCACCCGTGCCCGTCTTGCCCGCGACCTCATAGCCCGGCACCTGCGCGTGCACGGCCGTGCCGCTCTCCACGACGACGCGCATCATCTCGATGACCTGGTCGCAGGTCTCCTTGGACACGATCTGCTCGCCCACGGGCCACTCTACCTCGGCGCCTCCCTTGTGGACCAGGAAGTGCGGGGTGCAGGGATAGCCACCGTTGGCAATGGCGCCCACGGCACGCACCATCTGCACCATGGGGATGGCAAGGCCCTGGCCAAAGGCCATGGAGCCGGTCGTCGAGCCGTCGTATTCCTCGAGTGGGCGCACGATGCCGACCTCTTCGCCCGGGAAGTCGATCCCGGTGGCGTGGCCAATGCCAAAGGCGTCAACGCCTGCCGCGAAGACCTCGGACCCGATGGAGTCCTGCGCCACCATGGCAAGGCCTGTGTTGGAGGAGCGCCTGAGCATCTCGGTGAGGGTCATCGACATGGTGTAGTCGCGGCCGTCGTCATCGCCAACAAGGTCGTCGCCGACCTCCACGCGCGCGGGGACGACGTAGGTGGTCCACGGGGTCACGAGGTTGTTCTCGATGCCGATGGCCGAGGTCAGGACCTTGAAGATCGAGCCAGGCTCGTAGGAGTACGACACGGGCTTCAGCGTCTCGGAGCCCTCCTCCATCTGCGAGAAGTCCGAGACGGGCAGAAGCGGCGTGGAGCAGGCGGCAAGGATCTCGCCGGTCTTGGGATCGGTGACCATCACGGTGCCCGACTCCGCCTGGAAGTCCTTCACGGCTGCGGTGATCTTCTCCTCGGCAACCATCTGCACGTCAACGTCAAGGGAGATCACGATGTCCGTGCCGTTCTTTGCCTCGACGACCGTCGCGGTCGCGCCGGCGATGGGCGTTCCGCCGATGCCCTTCTCCATGACCATGACGCCGTCGGTTCCCCGAAGGATGTCGTCATAGTAGAGCTCGAGGCCCGAGAGGCCGTCGCCGTCGATGCCCACGATGCCGAGCACCTGCCCGCCGACGTTGCCGTAGGGGTAGCTCCTCTTGGAGTCGTCCACGAAGTAGATGCCGCGGATCTCCTTCTCCTCAAGGTCGGCCATGAGGGCCTCGGCCTTGTCCTCGTCGACGGCGCGCTCGATATAGATGAAGGTCGTGTCGGCGCGCAGCTTGTCGAGGTACTCCTTGCGCTCCCCGCCCAGGCGCTCCGCCAGAAGCGACGCCACGGTGCCTGGGTCCTCGATCTCGGTGGGGTTGCAGTAGATGGTCTTGCAGTCGACGCTGATGGCCAGCACGTTGCCATTGCGGTCGTAGATTGTTCCGCGCCGCGCCCTGAGCGTCATCTCGTCCGTGCGGGAGTACTCGGCCGCCTCGGAAAGGTTGCGCGAGCTTATGACCTGCAGCCAGACGAGCCTCAGGGCCACTAGGGCAAAGAGGCCCAGCATGACGAGGAAGACCACGTCGATGCCGTTGTCAAAGCCGCCTGAGCCCGAACCTCCCAGACGCGCCGACCTCATCCTATAGCGAGCGCGAGAGGCCTCGTCATACGAAGAGGCCTCCGTCGTCTCGACGTCCCAGTCGGAACGCCTCTGTCCCCCACGGTCCCGCATGGGGCCTTAGGCTTCGGGTTGCAGGTTGACGGGAATCCCCATGTACGCCATGACCACGCCCGTGGCGGTGCTCACCTCGTCGATGAGGCCCTCGCCCTTCTCGGACGAGCTGGCAAGGGACTGCGCCACGGCGTCGGCAACCTGATCCTCTGACGGCCTGCCGTCCACGACGTGGGCGGAGGGGCCGTGCTTCATGGACTCGGCACCGGCAAACGAGCCGCCAGTGGAGGAGGCGGTCTCGACCTCGACCTCCGCCCTCATCTTGAGCGCCTCCTCCTCTGCGGTGGGGAGCGAGACGCGGTCGTGCTCGGTCGCATAGACCATGCCGTAGTTCTGCGTCGCGATGCGCGTGATGCGCGAGGTGTTGGAGAGCACCGAGCGCTCGATCCTCAGCGACGAGTTGACCGCCTCCGCCTCCTCGATGCTTGCCTGTAACTGGAGGTTGGACTGGAGGTGGGTCACCGTTGCCGTGGTGAGCGCCACACGCGCGGCACCGAGGACCATGAAGGCGGCGATGGCCAGCATGGCAAGGCGCATGTGGAGCACGAAGTCCATCGTGACTCCGCGACGTGCGCGGGCATCAGCTCCTCCTCCTTCGAAGACGTCGAAGGAAGGCCTCTCTGCGACTTGGTAGTCCCACTGCCTCTCGACGAAGTCGAGACGCGGGGCCTCTGTTCCTCGGTAGCTCATGGTGTAGGTGACTCTCTGGTTCGATGGTGGTACGAAGGTGGTACGTTTGTGGTGTGTTGTGCTGCGTTTATGCTGCGTTTGTATTGGCACGCGGCCCGAAGGCCGGTATGCCCTTTGTTACCCCTAGGCTGACGTGGTGTCCAGCCTTATGGCCACGCGCATGAGCGCGCTGCGCGCCCTGGGGTTTTGGCGCACCTCCTCGTCCGTTGCGACGAGGGGCCTTCTTGCCTTGACGTCGAGCATCGGCACGTTCCCGCACACGCAGACCGGAAGGTCGGGTGGGCAGGTGCATCCTTGGCTCATCTCGGAGAACACGTGCTTGACGATGCGGTCCTCGAGCGAGTGGTAGCTGATCACGCAGATCCTTCCACCTGGGTTGGCCCAGCTCACCGCCGAACGCAACCCCCTCTCGAGGGCATCGAGCTCGTGGTTCACCTCGATGCGCAGAGCCTGGAAGGTCCTGCGCGCCGGATGACCCCCGTGACGCCGTTGCGCGGCAGGGATGCCTGCCTTCACGACCTCGACCAGCTGGAGCGTGGTCGTGATCGGCGCCTTCTCGCGCGTGCGCACGATCTGGCGGGCAATGCGCGAGGCGTTGCGCTCGTCCCCAAATACGCGCAAGATCCGGGCGAGGTCAGCTTCGTTGTAGTGGTTTACGACCTCTGCTGCAGTTAGGGTGTTGTTCCCCGGATCCATGCGCATGTCAAGCGGAGCGTTCTCGTGGTACGAGAAGCCCCTCTCGGGGATGTCGAGTTGTGGTGACGAGACGCCGAGGTCAAACAGGAAGCAGTCGACCCCCGGCACCTCCGCCTGGACGAGAAGCTCGTCAAGGGACTCGAAGTTTCCCTTGAGGAAGCGGTGCTCTACGCCGGGCACCTCGCGCTCAAAGCGCTCGGATGCGGCTACAAGCGCCATGTCGTCCTGGTCGATCCCAATGGAAAGCCCATCGGGAGCCACCCGCCTTGCGAGCTCAACCGAATGTCCGGCCCCGCCCAGGGTGCAGTCGCAGACGACCTCGCCAGGCTTGGGATCCAGATACCGGATGACCTCTTCGAGCATCACGGGTACATGCCGATATTCACCTGTCAAGACGTCCACCCCTTACGGCCCTAGGCACCAAACATGAGCGCCTCGAGGTCGTCCTCGAAGCTCTCCTGCTCGGCACGCCACTTGTCGGCGTTCCACACCTCAAAGTGGTCCCCATTGCCGATGACCATGACCTCCCCGACCAGTCCGAGTGCCTCACGTCTTCCGGGCTTGGCAACGTCGAGCTTGCCGAGCGCGATGCGGCCGGCGGAGTCGATGTCGACGTCCACGGCGCTCGCGTTGAGGCCACGCCTGAGCCTGTCGTCCTTGTGGTCGCGGGGGTTGTAATGGCGGTCGCCATTCTCAAACAGCCCGTCGACCCAGGAGTCGAAGCCCTCGGGAGTGAACCCGTACACGCAGCCCTGGAAGGGAACCAGCTTGATTCGCTTTTCGACTTCCTTGCGGAAGGGAGAGGGGAAGGTGATGCGGGCCTTGCCGTCCACGTTCATCGGAAACGTACCGGTCACCGCAAGCCTCCTCTCTTTGCAGAATCTAGATGGCACTCCCCCATGGATGCGCGAGAAACACTTTATACCAAACCCGACACTTTGCGACACCTAAAAACACTTTTTGACATATTCGGGTGTTTTTTCGGGATGGATGGCCACACGAGGTTTCACGCTCGTTTCGCGAACCCCAAGATGTTGTGAGAACGGTTGTTTGAGCCACAAGACGGCTTTGGGCGAAAAGGCACCCTGACGAGGGCATGTGGAGGAAATTTGGAGGGGTGTGGCAAAGTGTCGCGGCCGACGGCCTCGTGTGGCCTGAGCCACGGTTTGCCGCGGCTACGAGAGGCGGTTGGCGAGCTGGCCGCAGGCGGCGCTGATGTCGGCGCCGCGCG